>JACRHZ010000058.1 GCA_016220175.1 Candidatus Peregrinibacteria bacterium | reverse complement strand
TTCCAATTTGCGATACGATATCTCTGTCTAAGTGAGGATTTCTTTTTCATTTTGAAAGAGGTTATTGTTCCTCCTCATCTTAGACATACTCCTATTCCCGTACAATTTATTTGTGCAACAAAGCCATTAGGAATTAGGAATGAGAACTCTTCCATGAATAATTTCCTAAAACCATTTATGACCGAGTTTTTTGAGACGTTCCGGAATACCATTTTCTTCAATATGATTTCGCACAATTTCGGAAATAATTTCCTGAAGTGTGGTCGCGTCTGTCATTTTTCTCTTGCTCAAAAACTGATCCTTACAGGCAGTAATGATGGTTTCTACTCTTTTTGGTCTTTTGGCATCCTTGAGATCGATTATACTGCCAGAATTTAGGTGTACGTGAATAGTTCCGTAGCGAAAAATTGTGGGAAGAATACCATGAATTTCATAACTCATCTCTTTGAGATCTTGATAGGTTACTCGAGAAGATTTTCGATGAAAAAGATTTACCCACTCGACATCGATCACTGAAGTGTTTGTAATGAGGAGTGCATCGAGATACCAGCCGATAAAATAGTATGCGAACCAAAAAACGAAAAATATATTCCACGAAAGAATAATAAGTGGTCTGACAGCGAAAAACAGCCATGCCGCCCAGGGCAAAATTATTCCAAACATGAGAAGAACAAAGACTTTGGGAAGTATCTTTATCCAGTGTTTATGGGCCACAAAAACAAGTTCTTCGCCATCTTCGAAATGCCCCTTGAAAATGAATTTTTGGAATCGCATTCTTCGAGAAAAAGTGCATAAATATTGTAAAGTGCAAAATGAAAAGTGCAAAGAGCAAAGAGCAAGTGTTGCCTATATCCAATTCCGATGCGTTCTGATACAATTCTTAACGAAAAGCTTATCCACAATTTTGTATGTCGCGATTGAAATATGCCCGTGTGCTCATCAAAGTTTCTGGTGAGGCATTCGCCGATGAAAGCGGAAAAGGTGTTTCTGAAAATGCACTAAATAACTTTGCGAATGAAATAGAATCACTCCACAATATGGGAGGAGAACTTGCTATTGTTCTTGGTGGCGGAAATTTTTGGAGATATCGTGATGCAAAAAATCTCAAGATCGAGCGAGTTGTTTCTGATGAAATTGGGATGATGGCGACTCTTCTCAATGGTCATCTCTTCGCTGATGTTCTCAGATCTCGCAACATAAAGTCAGTCGTGTACTCAGCCTTTGGGGTCGAAGGAATGATTCCCAAATATTCTCCTCAAGGCGCACACAATGATCTTTCCGAAAAGAAAGTAGTGCTTCTCGTAGGGGGAACAGGAAAACCATATTTTACGACGGATACAGCAGCAGCAGAGCGTGCTCTGAAACTCCATGCGGATCTTCTCATCAAGGCCACAAAAGTTGATGGCGTATATGATGACGATCCCGAAAAAAATAAAAATGCGCACAAATTCGAAACACTCACATTTGCTGAGTCCATGAAGAAAAATCTCAAAGTCATGGATCAAACTGCATTTGCTCTGTGCTCTCAAGGGAATATCCCGGTGATCGTACTCGACGGTTTTGTTCCAGGAAATCTCAAAAAAGCAATTCTTGGCGAAAAAGTCGGGACTTTCATTGCGAATACATAAGCTCCACAACCCTTTGATTTTTCATCCAACTCTTGTCATTATAGAGAAGACATTTTTCCTTTTACCCACTTTGTATGCATGCAGCTATCCAATCTGCTGAACGAGGTTTAGAAAAGGCAACCTCCTTTTTGAAAAAGGAATATTCGAATCTCCAAATTGGGAGGGCTTCTCCCGGACTTGTAGAATCGATTGAAGTGGAAGCATATGGAAGTAGACAACCGCTTCGAAACCTCGCGCAAGTTGCACTTCCAGATGCCAGAAGTATTGCCATTACTCCTTGGGATAAGAGCATTTTGGGAGCAATTGAAAAAGCTATTCGAGAATCAAATCTCAAAATTTCACCGGTAAATGATGGAAATGCCGTACGGATTAATATTCCTCCTCTTACGGAAGAAAGGAGAAAAGAGATCGTAAAAGTGGTGCATAAACTTGGAGAAGATGCGAAAATATCAATTCGGCAGGTTCGTCATGAAGCCCACGATGCCATAAAAAAAGATAAATCTCTTTCTGAAGACGATTCAAAGCGTGCCGAAAAAGAACTTCAGGAAAAAGTAGATAAGTCCAATAAGGACGTAGAAGACTTTCAAAAAAGAAAAGAGCAAGAAGTTCTGACCATATAACGAGTATGTATACCGAGTGTTTTCACCTCCGTATTCCTTTTTTACAATTTTTTTTTAGAAATGGAGTTTCTTTCCAGCCTTGGGAGTTTTCTGCTTTCTGCGATCGCATTCGTCCTGCTTTTTTCGATTCTCATTGTCATCCATGAGCTCGGTCATTTTTTAACTGCCAGGTGGGGAAAGGTAAAAGTTGAGGAGTTTGGATTTGGACTTCCTCCCAAGATATTTTCCAAGAAAACATCTCGGCAAGTAGAATTTCAAAAAAATGATGGAAAAATGGGAAAAGAAAAGGAAACTATGGAGTGGACACTCAATCTCATTCCTTTTGGTGGATTTGTCCGTCTTTATGGAGAGAGTTTGGAGAAAGAGTGTAAGGGAGACCCAAGGGCATTTTGTAATAGACCTCTTCTCTGGCGGATGATCATTACGATTGGAGGTGTCACAATGAATTTTCTTCTCGCTATTACACTGCTAATCCTTGTTTCTTGGCTTGGATATTATCCCATTTTAGATCCAAATTTATCTTCCAGTTCCGGGTTTCAAAAATATTTTTCAGATGGACATCTCGATGAGTGGAGAGAAAAAGGATTTCTTGAAAAACGAGAGAATGGTGTTTTTATTTTTGCAATACAGCAAGATTCACCGGCTGAAATAGCTGGATTCTCAGCAGGAGATCAAATTCTCAGCGTGAATGGAACTCTTGTCGATAGCCCAGAACAATTCATCGCTGTTCAGAAGACAGTTCCACTTGAAGATAAGATGCGATATGAAGTTTCTCATTTTTCTGAGAAGGAAAAAATTTTTACAGATGAAGAAAAAACTTTGGTCCGGAAAAAATTAGAGAATGGAGACGGAGAAATGGGAGTTATTCTCATTCCCGAGTATTATTTTTTCCTGAATCCTGTCCATTATCCTTTGAGAGAGGCAATTCCTCAAGGACTTGTTGATTCCAAGAGATATATATTTATGACTTTAGGAATGGTCCAATCCATTTTTCGTTCTACGTTTGGGAGAGTATTTGAAGGAGAAGCTCCTAAAATTCCTGAGGGAGTTGGAGGTCCAATAGCAATTGCAGCAGCAACTCATCGATTTGTCCAACTCGGGGACTTCTCTAAAATCACCCAGTTTGCCGCGCTTCTTTCACTTTCCCTCGGTGTGATAAACGTTATTCCGTTTCCAGCTCTCGATGGAGCGCGATTCTTTTTTCAAATTTTTGAAGGACTTTCTTTCTTTATTTTTTATCCAATACGAAAAATATTTCCAAAACTTCGAAAAATGCCCGATCGAATCCCTCCAAATTGGGAAACACCTGTTCATTTTGTCGGCTATATTTTACTGCTCCTTTTCATTGTTGCGGTGACGTATAATGATATTGTTCAGTTCTTCTTCTCCTAGTATTTTCATTTCTGTTTCACATGTACCGTCTCCTTTTTCTTCTTCTTGGTCTTCTGTTCCCAACTTCTGCTTTTGCGGAAGAAACAGAAATCGGCGAAGTAGCAGATTTCGGTGAATATATTTCACAAATTTGGGCGTGGTCCACTCAGGTAATTTTTGGAATTTCTGCCATTATGCTCATTATCGGAGGAATACTCTATATGGCTGCTCGGGGAGAAGAGGAAAAAATTGATACCGCGAAGCAAGTAGTGAGCGGAGCGCTTGTTTCTACAGTACTCATGCTTTTTTCAGGAGTTCTCTTTGCATTTCTCCAAAAACCTACTTCGGATATAAGCGGTCCGGCAAAACTTACAGACGCCACATTTGTACTCGAAAATATCAGCAATCTTCTTCTCGGAATTGTAGGAGGAGCGTCGGTGATTATGCTCATTTATAACGGTATTCAGTACATGCTTGCCTCTGGAGACCTCGAAAAACTTGAAAGAGCAAAATCCGGGCTTAAATTTTCGATTATAGGACTCTCAATATCATTTTTGGCCTACGGGATTATCAATTGGGTGATAACGATTTGGTTATAGGACAATTCTAGATTTTGGATTTTAAATTTTAGATTTTAGATTATCTGCCAGTGTCGAGATATATTCAAAAATATTGGCTTCAAATTGTATTTTTTCTGATAATATTCGGAACATTGCCTCTGTCTACTTCCGCTGCAAATAGTGGAGATATCGGACAAGTAACGCCTCCCACTTCTATTGCTTCTGGTGAACTCCCAGAACTTCTTGATCGCTTTGCTGGAGTTTTACTCAGTGTCGCGAGTCTCGTGGCAGCGCTCATTCTCATTATCGGTGGAATAATGTATTCCCTTGCCGCCGGTGAAGAAATTCCTCAGGCACGTGCAAAACGCGCGATGAAATGGGCGGTCTTTGGCCTCATGATTGCGCTCCTTTCGTATACGATTATGCGCACAGTAGCGAGCGTCCTCAGCTAAGGAAACTCTGAAAAATGCGAACTCCTTCGTCATCTGCGGTCAATCCGCCTTAGGCGGACATCATTTTTCAGAGTTTCCTCTCCAGTGCGTGACCGAAAATAATTTTGATTTTTCTTTATCAGAGTTTTCTTAAAGTGTTCTGATTCGCTTCTCCATTTCATATGCTTCCAAAACATCCCTTTCTTCGAGAGGGAAGTTTCCTTCGAATTGGATGCCACATTCTTGTCCTTCCTCAATTTCAGGGACTTTCTTTTCGAAATGTTGAAGAGCGGCAATAACTCCTTCTCCAATTTTCTCTTCTTTTCGATATACCCGAATCTTTGATTTTACTTTTATTTTTCCGCTTTCAATTTTACATCCAAGAATCATCATTTTCTTCTTTGTGTAAAAAATTTGTTTCACAAATGCTCTTCCAAGAACTGTTTCTACAAGTTCTGGCTCCAGAAGTCCACCAAGGATCTTCTCGATGTCTTCCGTGAGTTTGTAAATAATATCGTAATTCATAATTTCCACCGATTCTTTTTCAGAGATTCTGCGTACCCTTGGTGAAACGATGACATTAAATCCAACTACAAGTCCTTGGCTCGCAGCTGCCATCATAACGTCTGTCTCTGTAATTGCTCCGACTGCTGCATGAATAATTTTTACTCCTACTTCTTCATGTTTTATTTTCCCCACCGCTTGTTTTACTGCCTCGAGAGAACCATTTGTGTCAGCTTTTAAAACGACTTTCAGGAATTTCATATTTCCCTGCTTCAGGTGATCAATAATCTCAGAAACCCCCATTCCTCTTCCTGTTTTTCGCTCGTGAAGCGTTTCCAATTCTTCGAGTTTGTTTTTAAGGATTTTTTCATTTTCGAACACTTGCAAAATATCTCCCGGAATAGGAACCGAATCTATTCCAGAAATCTGTACGGCGGACGAAGGCGGAGCAGAAATGATATTTTTCCCCGTATCATTTACCATAGTTTTTACTCTTCCCCGAATTTTTCCAATGATAAAAATATCTTTTATGTGGAGAGTCCCAGTATTTACCAAAATAGTACCCACAGGACCAATGGAAGGATCAAGATGGGCTTCAATGACGGTACCCACAGCTCTTCGTTTCGAATTTGCCGCAAGTTCAAGAAGATCAGCTTGCAGCAGTACTATTTCGAGAAGCTCCTCAATTCCAGCTCCCGAGTGCGCAGAGACGGGAACAAGAGGAGTTTTTCCGCCCCATTCTTCCACTTGCAGACCGTGTTCATTAAGTTCTCCTTTTACTTTTTCCGGATTAGCGCTCTCTTTATCCATTTTATTCATCGCCACAATAATGGGAATATCGGCTTCTTTCGCGTGATTTATCGCTTCAACGGTTTGCGGTTTAATACCTTCGTCAGCAGCAATCACCAGGATGGCAATATCGGCAGTTTTGGTTCCTCTCGCTCGCATTGCGGTGAATGATTCGTGTCCCGGAGTATCCAAAAATGTGATTAGTCTGCCATTTTTTTCAATTTGATATGCTCCGATATGTTGAGTAATTCCTCCCGCCTCGCCCTCTGCTACTTTTGCCTTTCGAATTCTATCGAGAATACTCGTTTTCCCGTGATCAACATGCCCGATTACCACAATTACCGGAGGTCTTGTTTTCAGATTTTCTTTTTCATCTTTCAGAAGCTCAGAAATATCGCCAGAAAAAAGACTTTCACTCGACACATCTGCTTGGGCTTTTTTTACCTCAATATCAAATTCCAGAGAAATGAGCGAGCAAGTATCAAAATCAATAGTGCTATTCAATGTTGCCATCACGCCGTTTCGAACAAGTGCGGCGAGAATCTGAGAAGTAGGGATACCAATTTTTTCAGCAAATTCTTTAATGGGGAGATGATCGGGAATTTCAACAGAGCCTTCTTTCTTTTTAAAGATTTGTTCCTGCTTCTTTTTCTGGAGTAATTTTCGTTCCATGATTTCTTCATCTTTTTCTTGTTTTAGCTGACGCTTCATTTCTTCTTCCTCTTTCATCTTTTCTTTTGCCTTTGCCGCCGCTTCAGGAGAAATTTCTATTTTTCTGAGAATGGAAAGTTTTTTACCTCCTCCCTTTCCATCAGCACTTCCTGCCTCATCTCCTGCAGATTCACGAACCATTTTTTTTCTTTTTTCGAGATCTTTTTTCGAATTCTGAGCAATAGTTTTGAGTTGTGTCAGCGAGGAGAGTTCTTTCTCTTCTGAAGAGATTTTTTGGTCTTCGCTTTCCTCTCCAGTTTCTTCTTCAAGCTGAATGAGCGGAGGACACTTAATTTTAAATCTTCGTGCAGCAAATCGAACAATCCCTGCCGCAAGATTTTCTGGTATTTCTCTATCAGTTGGCTTCACACCAAGATTTACCTCGGTGAGAAGTTTTCGGAGCTCTTGAGAAGCAATTCCCAAGTGTTTTGCCACTCCAGCCATTCGTATCATTTTGACCATCTTTTTTAGCCGTAAATTTCTCTCGGACTCTACATTTTTTTTGTGAATTCGGCAAGCGAAAAGCGGGTTCCTGAGCGCTTCCTATTTTCTTAGCTGGAATATTTCTTCAAAATCCATTTCCGAGCGGATAGGGCATCCAAAATTTTTCCATTAAGCTGCGCTTCACGTAGAGCCGCCTTTATTTCTCCAATTTTTTTGGAGGGAGGAATATTCAGAATTTTCATAATTTCTTTTCCTGAGAGAAGCTCTGGCTGAGCAGAAGGGAGAAGATTATCAAAATGAGCTCGTTCATATTCAGCTTTTATTCCACTGAGATTATTTTCTCCCTGCTCGTGAACATGAGCTCTACTCGGGAGAGATCCATAGAGGTCAGCATGATGAAGAAGAAGGAGATCTTCAAAAAAAGGATGATCGAAATAATGAAGCTTTGTGGACCACTTCATATTCTCAAAAACATCAAAAAGCTGATGATGTTTTACGAGCCAACAAATTTTTCCCAGGGAAAAATTTGAAAATTTAAGTCGTTTTAAAATCTTTTTCGATATTTCTTCTCCAAATACTTCGTGATTTGGGAAACGAATTCTTTTCTCGCGGTAGGATATGGCTTTAGCTTTTCCAATATCGTGAAAAAGAGCCGCCCAAGCGAGTTCTAAGCTCGGATGTTCTGGAAGTTTTGCGATGACCATAAACGTGTGTATGAGGACATCTCCCTCGGAATGGAAGTTCTTTGGCTGAGGAGTATTTTTGAGTTCGGTAAGTTCGGGAATAATATGCTCAAGAATTCCCAAATCAAGAAGATCCTGAAAAGCTTGTTTTCGTGAAAATCGCAGCAGCATTTTAGTAAGCTCTTCCTGCACTCGCTCTGCAGAAATGTGGACAATAAGTGAAGAGTGAAGCATGAGAGCCTTCTTCGTTTTGCTTTCATATTTGAGTTGGAATCTATTTTTGAATCGTACCGCTCGAAGAATGCGGAGATGATCGTCACGAATTCGTTCTTCCGCATTCCCAATAAACCTCAGTATTTTTCGTTTCAAATCTTTTTCTCCTCCCACAAAATCGTGCAGCTCATCTGAAATCGGGTCAAAAAACATTCCATTGATCGTAAAATCTCTTCGAAATGCGTCTTCCTTCGCATCAGTAAAAAATACGGCATTCGGCCTTCTTCCATCGGTATATCCGGCATCACTCCGAAAAGTTGCAATTTCAAAATGATGTCCATTCTCCTCTACCAAAATCACACCAAAATGTTTTCCGATGGAATATGTTTTCGCAAAGAGTTTTTCGATTTCTTCAGGTTTCGCGTTTGTGGCAATATCGATATCATCCGGACTATTTCCGAGAAGAATGTCTCGTACGGCACCTCCAGCAAAATACGCAATATATCCAGCATTCTGAAGAGTCTTGACGATTTGAAGAGCAGTTTGTTGCACTGATACAAAATAAAAGAAAAATATTCGCTATCATATACATTTTTTTTATTTCTTTTCCTCAGTTTTCATCCCGAGCGCATTAATTGCGGCTTTTAGTGAGGAAAATTTCCCCCAACTCGTGAGAGATCCATCTTCTTCGCGGAAAGTTCCAATTTTCCAAAAATTTCGATCAACTTCGAGAACGAAGAGATCATACACGATAAGGAGAGATTTTACCTTGAGGTTCTTCTCTCCATGTTTTTTCGTGGGCGCATCTTCAGCATGAATTTCATAATTTGCAGGAAGAAGAAATTCGGCATTTTCATCTCCGGAATATTCCTTTACCCATTTCAAAACTTCAGGAGAGACTTTGTCATCTTTTCGTTCTCCCGAAAGAAGTTCCAAATGTTCGCGAGCAGTTGTCTTTGCGAGATCTTCTTTCTCAACATGAAATGGTCCTCCAATTCGTTCCCAAAGAGGGACTTGGATTTCCGAAGAATCACGCCAGAGGGAGATATTTACTTCAAAACCAGATTCTTCCGGAAGGAGAAAAATACTCGCCTTATAGTTTAAAGAATGCGAATAAAACTCTTCGAGAAGTTTCGGAGAGATATCTGCATCTGTTTTTGGAATATGGGAATGGGGCATACACAAATGGAAAAAATTATTGATTTTTTTCAAGATCATTAAGAAGTACCTGAGCGGCGGCAAGATCCTTTTCCGCTTCCTCAAGTTTATATCGTATTATGGGCACCGAGGAAAGGGGAGGGGATTCGCCGTTCATGAGCGAAAGCAAACTGTCCAGTATTTTTTTGAGGAGAGACTCAATTGGCGGGACGGAAATTTCACCGGTTTCGAGTGGTTCTTGTTGTGGAAATCGTGAAGAAATATAGAGGAGATCTTCATCCCAGGTTTCTTTCATGATGCTCCATTTCTCTTGGGCTTTTTCAGTATTCTTTTTCTCGAGCTCAAAAATTTCATCAAAGTCTGATAGCGCCGATTTGGAAATCTGCTGAAGACGAGAAAGAATGTACTGATAGTCTGCAGAATACAGCGATTTATTTTCTTCGATTTGAGGAAAGTCCTCAGATTTTGGATGAAACCACGGAACATTCGCAAAAAATTCACTGCGCGTTTTCTCCCATTCTCCTGTAATTTTTTGCATCGGAATTTTTTCATTCTCAACATTCTCAAATTCTCCAATGAAATTCGAAAAATAAAGAAACACCACAGATGCTTCGCGATGTTTTAATGAAGAAGACTTTTCCTTCTGAATCTCCTCAGAAAGGCTCATGACAAGATTTTTCATTTCGCGTATCTCGTCTAAAGAAAAATTCTGTTTTCCATAGAGCAAATTTTCGAGAGAAACGAGAGTTTCTTTATAACGAGTCGGATCAATTTTTGATGAAGACGAAAGGATAATAAGGCTCGGTTCAGGTGAAATGAAAACCGATGAAACGCCCCAAAAAATTCCGAAAGAAAGGAGGAGAAAAAAAGCGAGCTGAAGAAAAATATGAGGTTTTACCTTTCTCCGGTGTTCTTTCTCATTCTTACACTCCTCACATTCTCCTGTGAATTTGTAGTAAGTTTGGTGGCGCGGACAGAGAATTTTCATCTCTTCAAATTGATCTTTCTGTTCAACTTTTTTCTTTGGAATTTGCTGGTGAACATTCATCATAAATTCTCGAGATGCTTACAAAATCCCGCTCGGCAGTATAACATTTTTTAGAGGGTTTTCATAAGTAGGGAAATTCCGTTATGATTTCCACATGGAGGAATTTTTTCCTTCTTAAGTATTGCACTTTGCCATTGCTATCATCACAAAAAAGATTTTGGGAACTGGATTTTTTTCGCGGATGCGCTGTCTTAGGAATGATTGTATTTCATGCATTTTTTATAGTGAAATTTTCACAGAATTCGATTTTGGAAATGTATCAAACGGGATGGCTTGTCCTCGCCAGAAGTATTCAAGTTACTTTTTTAACTCTTGTGGGAATTTCCCTCGTAATTTCCTATTTCAGGGCGCGAGAGAAAGGAAATGTCACTTTATTTTATGAGCGGCAAATGAAAAGAGCGCTCATTTTGATCGTTCTCGGAATTCTTCTGTCATTCATTACTTTTATTTTTCTTCCCGGTTATTTTATTCGATTCGGCATTCTTCATGTCATTGGAATGAGCGTTCTCACATTGATTCCTGTAGTTCCTCAAAAACACAGAGCCCTCGTTTTTTCAGTTCTTATCTTGGTGCTTGGGTATTTTCGAAGGTCTTTGGGAACATCCTCTTATGCGCTCTATATTTTTGGATTTTACCGAGAACTTGTCCCAACGCTTGATTATTTCCCGATATTTCCGTGGATGGGATTTGTCGCGTTTGGCATATTTCTCGGACATTTTTTCTATCCACATGGAAACAGAAAATGGAATTTGCCGGAAATGGAGAATTTTTTCGGAAAATGTATCGTATTCATGGGGAAGCGAGCGCTCATCATTTATCTCATTCATATTCCTATTCTCCTTATTTCGTTTTTTGTGATGGGAGTCATTTCATGAAAACATCCCAAACTCAAATAAATTGCTCTATATGAGAAATTTTTCTGTCGTCGGAGTTCGTCGACACAAAAGAATTCTCGAAAATGTCTGGGGATAGACATTCTCTTAGATTCATATTTTTGAGTTCATGGAAAAATTTTCTAATTCTGTACGCTAAGAGGCGTGAAGGATTTTGAATATTTTTTGAAAAATATGACTCACAAAAAAATAAATTTACAGGGCATACAAGTGTCCATCATAGAGAGGAATAATGAGGATTATATTTCTCTCACCGACATGGCGAAATTCAAAACCTATGACAGCGGAGTGGTTATTTCCAATTGGCTCACGACAAAATACACGATACAGTTTATGGGGGCGTGGGAGCAGTTCCATAATCCAATTTTTAATCTTATGGAATTCAATAAGATTAAAAATGAAGTCGGAACAAATGGGTTTATTATCTCTTCTTCTTTGTGGATCAGGAAAACAAACGCCATAGGAATTAGATCGAGTGCGGGGAGATATGGAGGTACTTTTGCTCATAAGGATATTGCGTTTGAATTTGCCACATGGCTTTCTCCAGAGTTTAAGCTCTATCTCATCAAAGAGTTCCAAAGGCTCAAGGATGAAGAAAATGAAAGACTCGCTGTTGGTTGGAACGTGAAGCGAATTCTGACAAAAATTAACTATCGAATTCATACTGATGCAATTTCGAAGCACCTCATCCCAAAAGAAATAACAAAAAAACAGGCCGAGGTAATTTTTGCGAGTGAAGCTGATGTATTAAATACAGCGTTATTTGGGATGACGGCAAAAGAATGGCGAGAGAAAAATCCAAAAAAAGAAGGAAACATGCGTGATTATGCCGATGTTTTTCAACTGGTGTGCTTAGCGAATCTGGAAACACTAAATGCCGAATTCATTCGGCAAGGGTTTCCTCAAAGTGAAAGGCTTCTCAGACTCAATCAAATTGCCATTCTTCAGATGAGGTCATTGATTGAAAATCCGAATTTTAAAAAACTGAATTAAGTATTTCAAAAAGCTTAAAGAAATGTTTTCCCTTGAGCGTCAAAGTTCAAACGAGCAAAGGAAGAAAAGTTCGGCAAATGAAGATTTCTCTCATGAAAGTACTATTTCTTCTCTAAAAATATTCCAAATCCAAATGTGATTGGAAGTATCATAAAATACGTGATGCCAATATCTTGAATATAAGCACTTAGACTCATTTGCATTGGGCTTTTGGGAAGAAACAGGAGAAGGTCAATTCCCCAATTAACACATATGATCATAACTCCAAGCAAAAATCCCTCTTTTTGAAAATTTTTGGTAATATTTCGAAAATATTTCATGGTGAAAAAAACAGTCGTCAGTGAAATGACTACTGGCATGATTGATTCAAAAAGAGGACAATGCGAATCATGAATTGGATACAGCAAAAAAGCTACAGAAAACGCAATAAGCCAGATAAAGAAGCCAAAGAGGATAGCTTTTTTCAGCGACTTCATGGAAAAGAAAAAAAATGTTTTCAATTGTCCTTCGATCGCTTCGTTCGAGATAAATTGTCCTTCTTCGCTAAAGCTACGGAGGACAGCACTTCGCTGAACTTCTCGCATCCGGCTTGCCAGCCGAAGCTCGAAGAGCGAAGGCTGGCGGAGGGACTGGGATTCGAACCCAGGAGACCCTTTCGGGCCTAACGGTTTTCAAGACCGCCGCGTTCAACCACTCTGCCATCCCTCCGCGAAATAGCGAAGCACATTGTAGGGAATCAGGATTGCTATTTCAAGAAGGAATTATGTCGCTCATATGAATTTTCCCCATTCGAAACATTCGAATCACCTCTGGAAACATTTCCTGTTCGAGTTTTTGTACCTTTGCCTTCAGTGAATCTACCGTTTCATTCGCATCAACAGAACATGATTTCTGAAGAATAATCGGTCCTTCATCAAGATTTTCCGTAACAAAATGAATCGTGACCCCCGTTTTCTTTATTCCTGCTTTTAACACTTCTTCGTGGACATTCGTATCCATTCCTCCCGGAAACGCCGGAAGAAGTGAAGGATGGACATTTATCATTCGTCCGAGATACGCTCGCACGAGTTTTGAAGAAAGAATTCTCATCCAGCCGACGAGAATCACGAGATCAATTTTCTCTTTTTCGAGAAGCTGAAGAATTTCTTCATCGTATTCTTCACGTGATTTCCCAGTAGCATCAAGAAAAATATCAGGAACATTTGCATTTTCCGCTTTTTCTCGGCACGGCGCATGTTCTTTGTTCGTCAGAAGAAAAACAAAGTTATAATGGTTTCGGTCCATTGCAAAAATTGCAGGAAGATCGGAGCCAGAAGTAGAAGCGAGGATTGCGATTCTGAGTTTGTCTTTTGCTTTGGTCATTTTTCGGAGAAAATGCTGAAGCGATTATAGATTTTAAATTTTAAATTTTAAATGCGAAAAAAATCATTTTGGTCGGCGGTAGAGAAAAAAGCTCAAGAAATCGGGTTTTCTGAGATTGGTTTTTCGGGAATTTCGGATATTTCCGATATGGGGGAACACTTAGAAAATTGGCTTCAAAATGGATTTCATGGAGATATGGAATACATGGAGCGAACAAAAAATGTGCGCAAGGATCCGAGGGGATTTTTGCCGAATGTAAAATCGGTAATAGTGAGAACGGTCGGGTATTATCACGATCGCATGAAAGCGCGACCGCGCGGTCGCGCTTTCCGGGATGATGATGGAATCGGAGGAAATGCCATCATCGCTCGTTATGCCGCCGGCCGTGATTATCACAAAGTCATCAAAAAAATGCTTTTCGAACTTCAAGAATTCATTCGCGCGGAATATTTTCCAAAATCGAACGAATCCGATTTTCGTCTTTCCCTCGATGCGCATCCGGTGATGGAAAAAGTGTGGGCAGAAAAAGCAAAACTCGGTTTTTTGGGAAAAAATTCCTGTCTCATTACTCAAAAATCTGGTTCATGGGTGCTCATCGGATGTATTTTTACAACGGTTGAAATTCCCCGTGATGATCGGAAATCGTCCGGTCCAGATTTTTCAAAATTGAATTGTGGAAATTGTACCCGTTGTACTCACGCCTGCCCCACAGGCGCAATCGTTCGTCCAGGTCTTATTGATGCGCGAAAGTGCATTCCTTATTTGACGATTGAGAATAAAGGCGGAATTCCAGTGGAACTCAGAGAAAAAATCGGCAACCGAATTTTTGGCTGTGATATTTGTCAGGAAGTGTGTCCATACAATATTCCGAGGCAAGGGAAGTCGCCCGAGGATGAGCGACTCTTGAAAAATCCAATGATGGAAAAGGAAATTGCTGGTACTCAAATTCTCATTTCTGAAATTCTCGAAATGGATTCTGATGAGAAGTTTTTGAAGCGATTTGCTGGGTCGCCACTCATGCGGGCGAAGAGAAGGGGAATGATTCGGAATGCGTGTATTGTCGCGGGGAATTCAGGGAACGCAGAATTTCTTCCGCTCCTGCAAAAAGTAATCGATCGCGAAAGCGATCCAATGCTGAAGGAGCATGCGGAGTGGGGGATAAATCAATTACGAATCATTCAATTACGAATTACGAATTAGAAATGTGCTCCTCAGCCGGAGAGTGAAATTAAAAAATCAATTTATAAGTTATTCCTTCTTTCCACTGAGGATTCTCCCATTCTTGAAATCCAAATTTCGTGCAAAGTTTTTGCATGGGGAAGTTTTTAAAATCTGTTTCAGTAACGACTCCAATGGCTTTCTTCTCACGAGCATGTTCTCTACACATGTCCATTATTTTTTCTCCAATTCCTTGCTTTTGAAATTTCGGATCGACGAGTATTTCTCGAATAAAAAAATAATTCTCTTCCCACCAGTCTCTGTCGATGGAACAGAAAGCCGCAAATTCGTCATTATTTTTTGCAAGAATGGAGAGACTATCCGCTAATGTGAAGTTCTTTTTGAGGAGTGTAATTGTTGTCTCATCGTACGTGTAATTGAAGGAGGATTTATTACGCAAAATTTCAAGTTCTTTTGCGTTTCTGATTATTGAATAATGGATCTTATCCATAGATATATTTTTAGAGACGACAAGATTATGAAGTGATAAGTTTCTCTTTAAAATTTTCTATTGGTTTATTCTAAAATTAAACATTTTCCGTTACAAAAATTTACGATATTTTCACGGACTCGTCGTAATGCATCTCGTAGATAATCCTCAGAAGTTTCCGTATTCCCTTGCGCATAAATTAGAATCTTTTTGCTATCTCCATCGCATTTGGTTTCATTGCCTTGTTTCAAATCTAGACGACACAAAACTGTCCCTTTGTCATCAATAGCCACGTATTCTCCGGGAGCAACTCTTTCCGGTTCTGTTTTACCAAGTGGAGTGTACTTTTCCGTGCTATCCGTTGTTCTGAGTTGCACATTCCCGGAGATTTTTTCAAGATCATGTGCTCCCATGGAAAGCAATGTCGCGGCAGATACAATGTTGTAGCCATCTACGACCCGATTTATATTGGGCAATTTCCGAGATTTTTGGATGAGTCCTAAAAGATATTCTGCAGGAGCCACTGGTCTTTTAACTCCAGCCTCTCTTTGAAGTTCTCTGTAAGCTTCCAAAATAGGAGATTTCAATAATTCTCTAATATTTAAAGACTCAATGACACGTTGTATGTGTTCTTCTAAACCGCTACCGCGATGCCGAGGATTCTCTGGTACGGAAAAAGTCGCAGCGCTAATTTTAAGTCCTTTGGCTATAAGAGCTGGTTCTATTGAAAATTTTATATCCCTTTCTGGCATACTATTTTTGAATTATATAAAATCTTTTCGGATATTATGACACATAACTCAGTCTTGTAAGAAATGTTTTTCATTTCACCGAAACTAATTCATTTGTCTTTTCCAAAAATATCCCATACATTCTTTCCGTTTCAATTTTATTTACTTTTATGTCCTCAAATTCATCGTCTTTCGCTACCGCGATTAATTGTATGGATGGTCGCGCTCAAGATCCGGTAAAACTGCTCATGCAAAAAATCGTTCAAGAAAAAGAAGGATCCGAAATAGTCTACGTAGATATGATTACTGAGCCGGGAGCTGATAAATTCACATCTTGTGTATCGGAAAAAGAAGAAGAGGAACTTGAAAATAAACTTGGCATTTCCATTGGTCATCATGGTTCTCGATACGTAGCGGTCGCTGGTCACGACAAGTGTGCAGGAAATCCTGTATCAAAGGGCGAACACGAAGCAGATATAAAAGTAGGAGTGAAAAAAACAATTACAATCATTCAAAAGATCCTCAAAAAACATGAGGAGCTCCTCAACGCAAAAATTACTGTCATGGGGATATGGGTAGAAGAAACATCTCCGAACACATGGAATGCATCTCTCGTCTTAGAAGAAAAAATAATTTTCTAGACACAGAGCATTCTCTAAATTTGTATCATCACTTTCCGAAATTTTGCCAGAAAAAATGCGGTGAAAAGGGCATCAGGAATGATCCTTTTTGTTCGAACAAGAGAAGGATGGAAAATATCTTCTGTAAATTTTGTGAAACCGGGAATGGTATTTGGAATTCCTAGGGAGATTGGCAGAAGTTCCATGTTTTGAGTTTGCTTGAGAAGCCAATCAACAATTCCCTCATTTTCTTCAATGCAAAACGTACAGGTCGAATATACCAAAATTCCACCGGGTCTCAGCGTATGATACGCCGACATAATGAGCCCCTTTTGTGTTCTCATAAGTTCTTTTGAAGGTTTTAAATCCCAGGAAGCATACGATTTGGGCTCAGAAAGATGTATTCCTCCTTCGTTTGAACACGGAGCATCGAGGAGAATTCTCTCAAAATATTCTGAATATTCCGGATGATTCTTATAAAGTCCAATTCCATTCTCGAGAAGAATTTCATAATTTTTTACGCCCTGAAGCTCGAGATTGTACTTGAGTCTCTCGAAACGAATAGGATTTTTTTCCACGCACACAATTTTTGATTCATCTCCTGTAATTGCCTGAATTTCCGTTGATTTTCCTCCTGGAGCAGCGGCGAGATCCAGTACGATATGATTTTTTTCCACATCAAGAATAAGCGGAGGAAGCATGCTCGAAAATTCCTGAAGATAAATTTTCCCGTTTTGATATCCTGAAGTTGCTTCGATTTCTTTTTGAGATCCCTTCTTCACAACATAAGAATTCGGTAGCGGACCTTTTTGGACCTGAATTCCATGCTCCGTCAATTCCTCCAATACTTCTGCTCCACCATTCAAAGTGTTTATTCGAAAAGTTGTTGGCTTTGCTTGAGATATAGAATGAATAATCTTCCTATACGTATCTGGATAAAGGGATCTAATTTTTTCTTCAATGAGTGTTCTTTTCTCTAAAAGCGAAATTTTTTGAGAATTTTTCATAGGATTGTTGAGGGCTCGAGTTTATAGTATCGAAAAACAGGCGAAGATCAAAAAAGTTATGAGTGTGTAAAAATCTCATTTTATTTTGTGTCGTCGGAGTTCGTCGACACAAAATGAGATATGCAAAAAATCCATTTGTCATATTGAGACAAATGGAGTACAATTGGAGTATATTGCATTTGATATTGTTCTTATGGGAACTGGAAGATTACAACACCGAATTGATCCTGTCCTGCAACAACGAGCAGAAGAAATTCTCCTTGAACAAGGCATAAAGCCATCTCAGGCGATTACGATATTTTATACAGAAGTCACGAGAAAGAGGGGATTCCCATTTCTTCCTTCCGAAGTTCCGAATGATGAACTCAAGAAAGATTTACGAGAAGCACGAAAAGGAAAAGGAATAAAAAAATTTAAGAATAAAAAGGTCTTCTTTGATGCTTTGAAAAAATTGTGAAAATATTAAGGAATGAGAATTCCTTATTATGCAAAGCGTTTTCGGCGCGATTATTCAAAACTCAAGAAATCAGGGCGAAGAAATATTGAGAAACTTCATAAAGTTTTGCAGGATCTTATCGATGGGAAAAAACTTGCTCCACACCACGTTGACCATGTGCTTTTTGGCGAATGGAATAGATATCGAGATTGTCATATTGAAGGAGATTGGGTTTTGATTTATGAAATTGGTGAAGATTCAGAAGAACGCGAAACGATTACTTTTCATGCGACAGGAACGCATGCTCAATTGTTTGAATAGCAGAGTTTTTTGTAGGGGGATGCAGATCTGGTGGTCCCAAACGTTTCGAAGCCGACTATAAGCCAATTCCAACAAAGAGAAAAACCCAATGCTCGGCGAAGTGTTTTTCACTTCGCCGTTTGATTATACAGAATTGACGTCGAAGTCCAAAAGACTTCGACGAGCGGAGGGGTCCAAAAGACTTCGCCGAGCAGAAGAAAATAACAAAAGGATAATGGCAATAAATTTTTTTTTGAATTTTCCCAACAAATATCCCAAACAGATATAAATTATTCCAGTAATGCCCAGAATAATTTTGGATTCAAAAGAAAAGCTAGTATAATTTCCAATAAATAATTTCATGTATAGTGTCTCTGTAGTTTTTGGTCAGCATCTTGCTTTGTGAATTTCCATTGAATTGTTGATAGACTTTGATTGCGTTGTTTTTGCCAGGCAGATAACTCCTTTTTGAGA
>JACRHZ010000057.1 GCA_016220175.1 Candidatus Peregrinibacteria bacterium | reverse complement strand
TTCATCATATTTTTTAATATTAATTTAATTTTTAAAAGAAAATACTTATCGAATTTCATTATCTTCCATATCAAAATTGTGCAAAAAAATAACTTTTGGCAAAACGTTTAAAAAGACTTCCTCTCAACATTTTTCGACTTTCCTATTCTGTTGTCGGAGTCCGACAACACAAAAGAATATTCAAGAAGCCAATTCTGAATTTGATTTAAGAGACTGCCCGTTCTTTGTCATCCTGAACTTGTTTCAGGATCTAAGTATCATAAGAAGTGAAGTAATCACTCTTTTATCACCACATGAGGAAAGAATATTACACATACATTACTACAAATGCAGCACGTACGGTACTTTATATCGGAGTTACCAGTAATATCGAATACAGAATGTATGAGCATAAAAAAAAGGTAAACAAAGGATTCACTGAGAAATACAATGTCTCAAAACTCGTATATTACGAAGAATTCGAGTACGTAGACGATGCTATTTTTCGAGAAAAACAATTGAAGAGATGGCATAGAGAATGGAAAGAAAATCTCATTCGCACACAAAATCCACACTGGAGAGATCTCAGTGCAGATTGGAATTATGATGACGCTGGAGATCCTGAAACAAGTTCAGGATGACAAAAGTGTGGTTAATTCTGACTTCTTTCCAAATTTTTGACGTGATCCCACTTGATGCCGGGCAAAATCTAAAATTGTCACTGTCCTTTCTTGTCAGAAGTCATCATTCTCATTTACAATGCATCGGCTTTCGCACCTCAAAAAAATGGTTTTTCGAGGATTCTGGGATGAGCTCACATCCCCCATTATCGGCCTTGCTCCTATGGACGGCGTTACCGATGCGCCGTTTCGGTACATGGTCGCAAAAAAAGGCAAACCGTCACTCATCATTACAGAATTTACAAATGTTGAAGGGCTCGCCCGAGGAGCCATAAAAATGCTCGACCAACTTCGTTTTGATAAAATCGAAAGACCGATTGTGGCGCAAGTTTATGGTGTGGAAAAAGATTCATATTATAAGGTCGCCCTTATAATTTGCTATCTTGGATTTGACGGAATTGACATCAATATGGGGTGTCCGATGCACAAGATTGCAGAGCGTGGATCTGGCGCAGGACTCATTGACACTCCTGATCTCGCAAAAGAGCTGATTCGAACTGTGCAAAAAGCAACGGGAGATTGGAAAAATGGAATCACCCTCGAAGAAGCAGAAATTCGTCCAAAAATTATTACCGCACTAAAAAAAATGCAATCGAAAGAAGCGCCACGTCGCCTTCTCCCCGTTTCTGTGAAAACGCGAATTGGAACACAAACGAATACTTCTGAAGAATGGACGAAACATCTTCTCGAAGCAAAACCCGCAAACATTACGATGCATGGACGAACGCTGAAGCAACTTTATAGGGGAAATGCTGACTGGGAAACGATTGCAAAAGCTGCTGAGATTGCGAAAGGAAGCGGAACAAGTTTTTTAGGAAATGGTGATATTTCTTCGTATGATGATGCGAAGAAAAAAATAGAAGACTATAAAATTGATGGTGTTCTCGTTGGCCGAGCAACATTTGGAAATCCATGGTTTTTTGCGAACTCTCCGCCTTCAATTTCTGATCGAATCGAGACTGCCATTGAACATAGTCAAAAATTCGAAGAGATATTTTCTGATCGCAAGTTTTTCCCCATGAGAAAACACCTCGCGTGGTACATCAAAGGCTTTGATGGCGCCAAAGAAGTTCGGACGAAGCTCATGAAAACCGAGAGTTCTGAGGATGTACTGCAAATTCTCAATGCGAAACTCTCTCCTTCCACTTAATCGAACATCCCCTACTCGATTTTTGGTCTTCCGGAGGAATGTGCTCCCCGCGAAGAATTTTTTCGAGCGCATCGGCCAATTCTTTTTTGGTCACGAGAGCTTCATCCTTTGAGTTGTCGTCAATCCTTCCGTGATATGCGAGTTTTCTTTGAGAATCGTACACAAAAATATCTGGAGTGCACACGGCGCCATAAATTTTCGCAACTTCTTGTGATTCATCATACAGATAGGGAAAGCGTATCGGAAGATTTTTCATGCTTTCAAAAGAATCTTCTGGATAATTTTCTGCATCATTCGCATTGATTCCGATGAATTGCACTCCTTTTTTGGAAAATTCATCGGAGAATGTATTCAGTCGAGAAAGAACAGCTTGAACATACGGACAGTGATTGCACATAAAAATAACAACAAGTGCTTTCGCCTCTGTAAAAGACTTGAGAGAGTAGACATTGCCGTCGATTCCCGAAAGAGAAAAATCTTGAGCTGGAGAGCCGAGGAGTGTTTTTTGAGATTCGAGGAGAACCATGGTGGGAAATTATAAATTTTGAATTATAAATTTTGAATTAACTCTTAAATTTTAATTTATAAGTAAGAAATTTCAGTGTTGTAATTGTTCGACTTTTTACAATCGCCAATTGAGAACTTTTTTAGATATTCTTCGTATCAGATTTCAAAAATTAGAAATTGCAATTTAATTCAAAATTTAAAATTCAAAATTCAAAATTACCTGCACTAAATATTCTACTTTGATCGAAAAAAAGTGTATCCAAAATTTCCCCAAAAAAAAAGCTTGCGTTTCTTGTCTGAGTTCTGTAAAATCCGCAAGCTTTTTTTGTGAAACAATTTTGCATGGGAAAAGAAGACGTTATTGAAGTAAGCGGAATTATTGAAGAATGTCTTCCCGGAGCACAGTTTCGAGTACGAGTTATCACTGAGGGGTTTGTAGAGAAAGATGGCTCCCCGATGTTTGTTCACGCGCATGTCGGGGGAAAGATGAGAAAGTATTCGATCCGAATACTCCCCGGAGATACGGTAACGGTTGAACTCTCTCCGTATAATCTCAAAAAGGGGCGCATTACCTATCGAGAAAAATAATTTTTCTAAATTGTATGAAAGTAAGGGCTTCCATCAGACGAATGTGTCAGCTATGTCGAATTATCCCTCGCGCGGGAAAAAAGTATGTCGTTTGCAAAATCAAGAAACACAAACAGCGACAAGGGTAATTTTGCTCATGTTATTTTTTTTCATTCCCTTATGGCACGTATTGCAGGAGTAAACCTACCGAACAAACGAGTTCAAATAGCGCTCACCTACATTTATGGAATTGGTCGCCCTCTCTCTCAATCGATTTTAGAGAAACTCAAGATCCCTCTCGATACGAGAGCAAATGATCTTTCCCCTGAACAGGAAAATATGATTCGACAAGAAGTGGGGAAGCATATGACGGAGGGAGATCTCAGACAAAAAATTTCTCTTGATTTAAAGCGTCTTCAAGAAATCGGCAGTTATCGGGGATATAGACATAGAAGAAAATTACCAGTTCGAGGACAACGCACAAAAACCAATGCTCGAACTCGAAAAGGAAAAGCAATCGCTATCGCGAATAAGAAAACCGTAGTCTAAAATCCGCTCTTCCTAATTTCTTTATAGTATTCTTCACAAAACTTTTTTTTATTTCTCGCCATATGGCACAAGAATCGAAACCAGAGGCAGCTCCAGGAGCAGCACCAGCAGCAGCAGTGACTCCAGCAGCGACTCCAGTTGTCCTTAAAAAGAAAATTAAACGTGTTGTCCCTGAAGGACGAGCGTATGTTTCCGCTGGATACAATAACACCATTGTCACGATGACTGATGCAAACGGAGGAGTTCTCGCGTGGGGATCCTCTGGAGCTGCAGGATTCAAGGGAGCAAGAAAATCAACTCCATACGCTGCACAGATGGCTTCACAAAAAGCAGCTGATGCAGCAAAGTTGTATGGACTTGAGAAGATACATGTAACGGTAAATGGCATTGGTCCGGGAAGAGAGCAGGCTATCCGAGGACTTCATCTTTCTGGACTTGAAATTCTTTCGATAGTCAATAGGACTCCTATCCCTCACAACGGTTGTCGCCGAAAAAAACCGAGAAAAGTATAAGTGACTTCTGAAGAATACTCCTCCATAGTGTTCCTCTGGAGTAATTCAAAATTTAAAATTTAAAATTCATAATTTATGAAGTATACCGGACCGAGAAATCGACTCGCACGCAGAGAAGGACAAGATCTTTTCCTGAAAACCACAATAAAAGGAGATTTAAAAAAAGCTCCTGGACCTCACCAGAAAAAATTCTCAAAAATGTCTGAGTTCGGGCAGCAGCTCCGAGAAAAGCAAAAGGCAAAAAGAATTTTCGGCATTACGGAACGAGTTTGTGAGAAGTATTATCGAGAAGCAGTTCGAAGGAAGGGAATCACGGGAACAAATTTTTTGCGTCTTCTCGAAATGAGACTTGATAATGTCGTGTATCGTGCGGGATTTACTATAACAAGAGCTCAGGCTCGGCAAATGGTGAATCATCGTGTGTTTGAAGTAAATGGGAAGAGAGCAAGCATCCCTTCAATGCAAGTTTCTCCAGGTGATATTGTGACTGTTCGCGAAAAATTTACCGATCATCCGGTAATTCTTCAAATGCAAGAACAAAAATCTTTTCCGCCAAAATGGCTTATTTCTGATATTAAAAAAAAGACGATAAAGGTGGAAAGGTCACCTGAAGATGATGAAATGGAGCAAACCATTACTATTCACCTTATTATTGAGTTCTATTCCCGTTAATCTTTTTTGCGTTTTTATTCACACGCTATGCATATTATTCAAGAAGAGATCGGTCCTCCAAAGTTGAGTTTTCAATCTCTTGAAGATAGTAGGGGGCAGTTTACTCTTTCTCCTCTTCCTTCTGGGTTTGGGCACACTGTCGGAAATTCTCTTCGGAGAGTGCTGCTTTCCTCAATTCCCGGAGCTGGAATTACAGCGATTAAGGTAAAGGGGGCAACTCACGAGTATGCGTCTCTTCCGGGGATGAAAGACACTGTTCTCGATCTCATCCTCAATCTCAAGCAAGTACATTTCAAAAAACATACTTCTGAGATGGAGATTGTCACCTTGGAGAAGAAAGGAACCGGACCAGTTACGGCAAAGGATATCAAAACATCAAGTGATATTGATATTTTGAATCCAGATCAAGTTATTACGACACTAGAAGGGAAAAACTCTGCTCTTTCTCTTGAAATTCGAATAGAAAAAGGAGTCGGATATCTCCCGGTAAAGGACCGCCTTAAGAACGAAGAAGATGCGGAATGGATACTCGTTGATGCGGCTTTTTCACCTGTACTCGCAGTGAAATACGAGGTGGCTTCCACTCGTGTCGGAGAAATGACGAATCTGGATAAATTGGAAATAGAAATTAAAACAGATGGTTCTCTTTCACCCGAAGAATGCGTTCGATTTTCTGCTGAACTTCTCAAGAATTATTTCAGCATTTTTACCGCTCAGAAGGAAGATCTTGTTGAACCAGATTTCATTGCTGATTTTTCAAAAACAAAACCAGCAGAAGCAATAGAAGAAGGCCCAAGCGAAACATACACTCCCATCGAGATTCTCAATCTTTCTCCGCGAACACTCAATGCACTTATCAATGGCGATATTGGGTCGATTGAAGAGCTCACTCAGTGCTCTCTTGCTAAACTTTCTACACTCAGAGGATTTGGGAAAAAAGCTCAGGACGAGGTTATTGCTGCACTCGAAAATCGAGGACTTTCTCTTACTGAAGAATAATTTTATTTCACGATATGCGACATCGAGTACAATCAAAAACATTACGTCTGAAAAGAGCTCCTCGAAGGGCTTTGGTTCGGAATCTCATTACCTCTCTCATTCTCCACGAGAGCATACAAACGACTGAGCTGCGTGCAAAAATCTTGCAGCGGAGTATTGAAAAGCTTATTACTCTTGTGAAAAGAAAGAATCAACGTGAAGCTATTCGAACACTTCAAAAGTTTCTTTTTCACGAAGAGGCGTCTCGAAAAATGCTGTCCGAAATTCTCACTCGATTCCAAAAGAAGACTTCTGGATACACTCGCATTATTCCAGTAAAAGTTCGCCCAGGCGATGCTGCTTCGATCGTACAAATTGAATTTACCTTCTAATTTTTTCTTGAATATATGAAAACTATTCTTCCCAAAAAATCGGAAATCAAAAGATCGTGGTATCTTCTCAATGCGGATGGTCTTGTGGTAGGAAAAATTGCCGCGAAGGTGGCTTCTATTCTGCGAGGAAAACATAAGCCTACTTTTACCCCACATATCGACACTGGTGATGGAGTGATCATTATCAATGCCGAAAAAGTGGTGTTTACTGGAAAAAAACTAGACCAAAAAAAATATTTTAGATACAGCAGACATCTCGGAAATGTGAAAGAAAAAACTGCTGGAAAAATCCTCGAAGATAATCCCGTAAGAATTCTCCAAAATGCGATTGGAGGAATGGTCCCACGAAATCACAATATGAAGATCATACTGAAGAGGCTCAAAATTTTCAAAGGCCCTGAACATAAGCACACTGCACAATCGCCTATTCCCCTTTCTCTCTAATTTTTACTTTCTTGTTATTTTACAATGCCTACGAAAAAAGAAAAATTGAGTCCAGCATCCGAAGAAAAAAAAGTTCCCCCTGCGAAGAAAGATACAAGACCCTTTCATTATGCTGTCGGAAAACGAAAAACAGCAGTAGCAAAAGTCCGAATGTATTCCGATGGAACGGGAAGAATTTCTACGAATGGGAAACAAGCGGAGGAATACTTTTTTGGAGTTCTTCTTGAGAAGATATTTGAGCCATTAAAAGTGGTTGGCTCGCTAAAGTCATATGACGTTGTTGCAGAAATTCAAGGAGGCGGAATTGTTGCCCAAGCAGATGCTCTTGCTCACGGAATTTCCAAAGCTCTTGCGCTTTCTGAGGAAGCGAGAAGAACGACACTCCGAAGAGCGGGATTTCTCACTCGAGATGCCCGAGTAAAAGAGCGAAAAAAATTCGGTCTCAAGAAGGCTCGACGTTCACCACAGTGGTCAAAACGATAATTCAATATACATACGAATTCTTCACTCCTTTAGTTGTGAACACCAGATGAATGCTCTTGACCTTGCTTCTCGCGCCAAAAAATCCGCTGCTCGGAGAAGATCATTGCAAAATAGTCCATGTTCTTCTCCATTCAGAAGGTTTTTCCGAGTATTTTGGAAAATTTTTGGTATTTTTTTCTTTCTTGTCCTTGGAGGAGGAATTCTTTTGGGAGGAGTGGAATCATACTCATATTTTCAGAATCTTAAACGTGAAATCGCAGATGTCCACAAAGTACAATTTGCTGAACTTGGAGATATTCGGATTCTCCACGAGTCGCTCGTGGCAGAATGTGAAGGAGGCAATGTTCTGAGGAGCTACCTTTTTATTCCTGAGAAAAATTGTGATTTTTTCCCAACGGAAGAAGCAGGCTCTGAAGAACCTGAAACTCTTGAATCAGCAGTGCTCTATTACTTGACACTTTTAAATTCCAATCAAGAAAAAAAAGGCGTAGAAGAAAAGCTTCAGGAATTTGTAAATACTTGGAATCAGAAAGAAAAAAATGAGCCTTCTCCATTTCTCATCGAAAATAAGAAATTGGCCGAGGTTGAAAATTTAAAAATTGCGATGAGTCATGATGAAAAAATACTGCTTCAAATTACATTCTTCCCTCTGGAAAATACATTTACCATTGAGAATGGAGGGACATCGGATGAACTTAAGGAAGACCTGTTCTTTGATGAACTTGCTCGCTCTCTTGAAACAGCAAAACAGAAATTTTCTACCGCAGAGAAAATCGCTGATACTCAGCAAAATTTGGATTCTAAACCCGATCAAAATTCTGTGACTGATCCGCTGAAAGGCGTATCTCCTGATGAGAATGCTCCACGAGAGGACGTCAAGACACTGCTCAAAAATCCAGATATTCTTCAGTATGCGGAATCTCTCGGATTTCGGATTCTCGGAATCCCTGAAAATGCAACTCTTCCTTGGAAAAATACTGATGTGTTTGATTTTGTGGGGGTACTCCAAAAAGGAGACGAAATCCTTCGATATTTTGCTCAAAAAAAAGAAACGGGCGAAATTTTTGCATTTCTGCCAGACGGTGCTCTCCCCGTCGCACTCCTTGGGCTGAGAGAAAGTATGATGCAAGCAAAAATAAGGGAATCTGAGCCCGATATTTCGGGATTAAAAAAAGTGGTCATTGGAGAACAGAGTGGGCGAGAAAATTTTCTTCTTCTCGGACAAAATGGAGGGAATATTGATACTATTATCGTGGCGAGTATTAATCATTCCGAAAAAAAAATCCATTTGGTGAGTATCCCTCGAGATCTCTATATGGGAGATTATAAAATTAACGGGTATTATGCGCGATATGGAATGCAGACATTTCTCTCAAAAATGGAAGAGATTATCGGACAGAGAATCTCAGGATATGCACTTATCGACTTCGATGTTTTCATTGATGCCATTGATATGGTCGGAGGCATAACCGTAACACTTTCAAGAGACGTCGTAGATCCGACGTATAAAACTTTTGATGATGGGGAATGGGGAACTTTGTATTTTGAAAAAGGAACGCATGACCTTTCTGGGGTACAGGCGCTCAGGCTCGCAAGGAGCAGGGCAACTTCGAGTGATTTCGAGAGAGCGAAAAGACAACATATGATTCTCAATGCTCTTCACGATAAAGCCTCAAATTTAGGAATTCAAAACGCGGACGGCATTATCCGAATGATTCTGGCGCTTATGAAACGCGTTCAAACTGATATTTCCCCGGGTGAGGCTGTTTCGAGGTTTTTTGCTCTCAAGGATTACACCATCATCGGAGGAAGCGTTCTCAGCACGCAAAATGCGCTTACTTCGACTGTGGAAGAGAGAGAAGATGGAGCCAAACAATATATCCTTCTCCCACGTGAAAATGACTGGGATCTCATAAAAAAATTCATTTGGCAAGAAATCCTGAAGTAATTTTAGATTTTAGATTCTCAATTTTAGATTAATCTAGAATTTAAAATTGAAAATCTAAAATTACTTTTGAAGTATTCACTCTGCCGTAAATTCTTCTTGCTTCTGACTACGAGACCAAGTACAATCTCCTTGACAGAACAGATGTTTTTTTGTCGTATTTTTATTCACTTCTATGAAGTCTCCTCTCGACTATTTTAAAGGTGCAGTGCACGAACTCAAAAATGTTACTTGGCCGACACAAAAGCAGGCGATTCGATTAAGCATTATCACCATTGTGTTTGTGCTTTCTGGAGCAGTTGTTTTTGGATTTCTTGATGGACTCCTCAGCACTCTTTTCTTTTCTTTTACTTCATAACAGTCATTTCCCATGACCCAAGACCCTCCTCAAAGTACTCTTCAGGATACCTCTTCCGATGAAGTACAAACTCCTTTGAAAGAAGAAGTCCCTGCGAACATACCTCTTTCACCTTCTGATGATGAAAAAATTACGGAAGGAGCAGTGGAAACTGAGAAATCCCCAGAATTGCAGAGTGAAGAAACCTCTTCCGAAAAGCGATCTCCCAAAAAAAAGAAAACCCCGGAAAAAAGTTCTGCAGAAGAAAAAGATTTTGTAGAAAAGCTCAAAACGAAGGCAGGGGTACGGAAAGTCTCTGGAAGGCAAGATCCTTCTCAAGGGAAAAATTGGTATGCCATCCATACTTATTCCGGATATGAAGATGCGGTCGAAAAAGCTCTCCGACTCCGAATCGACACCCTTGGAATGCAGGATAAGATTTTTGATGTTCTCATTCCCAAAGAGAAAGAAATCGTCATGAGGAGGGGAAAGCCAGTAGAGGTAAAAAAATGTCTTTTTCCCGGATACGTTCTTGTAGAAATGATCGTAACCGATGATTCTTGGTATGTAGTCAGAAACACTCCCAATGTTACGGGATTTGTTGGATCAGGAAATATCCCTGTTCCCGTTACTCTTGAGGAATTTAGCCTTGTGAAAAGTCGTATGGGAAGCGAGGAACCCAAATTTAAGGCCGATTTCAAACGTGGCGATGTTATCAAGATTATTAGTGGACCGTTTGCAACTTTTGAGGGAAATATTGATTCTGTTGATACAGAAAAAGGGAAACTGACCGTTCTCGTTTCTATTTTTGATCGCGAAACTCCTGTGGAGCTTGATTTTAACCAGGTAGCGAAAAAATGATCCCTCTCTGAGGTCACATGAAGAAACTCCTTATTGCTGCTGGCATACTCTTTGTCGCTTCAGGATTTGCTCTCCTAGAATATTTTTTCTTTCCGAATCGAGTGGTAAGACTTGAAGCATCTCTGAATCCTCAAACACAGGAAAAAGAAAGTCTCCCCAATTTTTTTCGTGTTCAGTCGGGAGACACTTCTGTTTCAGAGGTTTCAGAGAAAAATTTTGAATTTTCCGGAATACCCGGAATACTTCGGAAAGAAAGTGAATTTTCAAATCATCTTTTCGGACTCATTCGCATTGATCCAGAAAATGATGGTCTTGCTGTTCTTAAAACTGATTTCTTTGAAAATGGGAAAGATGTCGTCCTCGTGCGAGTATACGAGATATTTCCTACCGATTCGACCACTATGACGAAAGCGTTTTTAGAGCTCGGTGAAAAATTTGATCAAAAGTTTGCTGGCGACATCGAATCCAGCGTAAATCATACTGATTCCTATGGACTGAGTTCACTCTACGTGAACCCTTCGTCTCATCCAGAAAAGGTTTTTCTCGTGGTAAGTGCAAAGGATCGCATTCTTGGATTTGAATATTTGAAGGAAAACAACGAAAAACTTGTCCCTTTTATACAAAACTTAGCCCCATCGCAGAAAAGCGAAGAATCCGCTGGCGCTCTCTCGGCGAATATCCTATAATGAGACGCCAATTTCCCCATTTTTGTTCTTTCGTACTTGTACTTATGGCAAAAAAACTCGTGAGAATCATCACCATTCAAATCCCAGCAGGAAAAGCAAACCCTGCACCTCCAATTGGAACTGCTCTTGGACCAACGGGAATTACAATTCAGGATTTCTGCAAGCAGTTTAATGAGAAGACCAAGGAAATGGGCGATGTGGTCGTTCCTGCAAAAATCAGTATTTATGAGGACAGGACGTTCTCCTTCATTTTGAAATCTCCTCCTGCAGCAGTTCTCATTCGAAAAGCGATCAATATCCCAAAAGGATCTGGAGTTCCTCACAGTGAAAAAGTGGGGAATATTACAAGAGCCCAGCTTGAGGAAATTGCGAATATGAAGATGAAGGATCTCAATGCAAATGATATGGATGCCGCAGTCAAAACCATCGCCGGAACAGCGAGGTCAATGGGAGTGACAGTTGAAGGCTAGGAAGGCGACACGGCGCCGTGTCGCTTTCAGAAATCACCGGTCAAAATATCTGAGTCGATCATAATTCTCGATCATTTCTTTAATGATTCCTTTTTCTTCAGAACGAATTTTCTCTTTCCACTTGAGGAGAATGGGTTTTATGGAAATCCCTCCGCGCACAGAAAAATCACTCCAAACGCGCAGAAATTTTGGTTGGAGAAACTTCCAGAGATCGGTGAAGATTTGAGCCGTCACGGATTCATGAAATGCGCCATGATTTCGATACGACATGAGATAGAGCTTGAGCGATTTACTTTCCACTCCATATTTTTCCGGAATATAGAGAATTTCAATTTTGGCAAAATCTGGCTGACCTGTTACTGGACAAATACTCGTGAATTCGTTGCAGAGAAAGGGAACGAGAATGTCTCCGGCATCATTTTCGAATCGTTCGAGTTTTGCTTCATCGGGAGAAGATGCAATATCCGAATTTTTGCCGAGATGAGTAAATGTCGTGTGCTTCATAATTATTGAATACCGTTACAAGTTTTTGGATCTATATCTAAATTTAAACTCCCCAGAGAAGAATTTGGAAATTCTCCTATTTTGGAAACTTGAAGTGCTGTATCGACTTTAAAACAAACAGCTTTCGCAATTGGGACACCACTTCCATTCGTGATATAAGCAAAATAAGAATCTCCTCCATTTTCTGCTACTTTTACTGAAGTCCCGGCGAAACTTTCTTGTTGCTCAAAATTCTTGAATTCAGGATACGCTAATTCAATGGCATTTCTTTTTCGTAAAATAGTTTTTTCTGTGTTTTCTACTACCAATTGAGAATTCTCAATTTGAGCGCTTGATTCCTTTTCAGAAAGCCATTCACACTTTTCTTTGGGAAGAGATATTCCTTCCCCTCTACTAAAACTCACTTCTGAAAGAACGGTCTCATTATTCAGACGAAAGCAGAATTTTTGAAACGCACCGGAGAGAATTGTGTGGTAATAAAATTGACCGCATTCTTTTATGGAACTATCAAATGGTCTCTCGAGAAACTGACAATTCCCTGTTCCTTCGGCTTGAGCAATTCCTCCTTGTTCGGGAGGAGTTTGTACGTTGCTACATTTCGCTTTTTCCAAAGTGAAAAATGAACTTCCTTTCTTGGGAATATCATGTTTTTGTGACAAAAATTGCAGGTCAGTCTGAACCCAAGAAACACAATGAATGTCATTTTTATCAAGATTGATGTCTTTTTGCTTTGTTAAAATAAGGAAAGTTGAAACCAGAAAGAGGACTGCGAATACGCCTCCTTGTATCGCCAAAAAAGTTGTTGTTTTCACAGAAAAATTCATAACGGAAGTATATCAAATATTTTCAAAATCAAAAATATTCTGAAAGAGGATCCAAAGTGCCATTTTTCTTGAATGCCTCATTCCTTTCTGTACAACTCCCACATTTTCCGCACGGCTTTTCGCCGCCTTTATAACACGTCCATGTTTTTGAAAAATCGACTTTGAGGTCAAGACCAATTTTGACAATTTCATCCTTTTTCTTGTGGAGAAATGGCGTCAAAATTTCAACGTGATTCCAATCGGCGAGATTGATTGTTTCCGAAAGTGATGAAATAAATTCTGGACGACAATCGGGATAAATGGCGTGATCTCCGCTGTGAACTCCAAGCGCAATGCAAGAAATTCCATGTGATGAAGCGTATCCTGCAGCAATACTCGCAAAAATAAGATTTCGCATCGGAACGACGGTTTGTTTCATATTTTCATCTTCATAATGGCCTTCGGGAATTTCTGGACCATTTTGCAATAACGAACCGGAAAAATATCGATTCATTGGAATTTCTAGGATTTCATGCGGAACATTCAAATCCCGACAATTCTCCCCAGCAATTTGGATTTCTTTTGAATGTTTTTGTCCATACGAAAAAGAAATCGCCTGAACCTCATCTCCTTCATTTTTAAGAAAATGGAGGAGAACCGTTGAGTCGAGACCGCCTGAGTAGATGAGGAGAATGGGAATATCCATGGAAAATTTTTAATTTTGAAATTTTAAATTTCTAAATAATGATTAAGCATTAATTTCTAAACAAATGTTGTGAATATTTTTCGAAGTTTAAAAATTAGAAATTAAAATTTATTTAAAAATTTCAAAATTTTAAATTAAAAATTCCTAAACTCCTCTTTGATTATCCCACAAAAAAATATGCAGCCTCGGCGAATATTCAAACCCATATTTTTTACAGAGCAATTGTATCATAGGCACTCTTTGGAATTGCGCCTCCCTAGTTGATCCTTCTGGCATGAGCAGAATTTTTTTGAGATTATATTTTTTCTGCATTTCGAGAATTTCGTGAATATCTGATTTTTGAGCAATTACAAACTTGTAGAAATATTTTTTTGATATTGCCCGTAGGGGCGGCAGATCTGCCGCCCTTACAACAGAATTTCTTAATTTCGGCGAAACATTCACAACACTCAAAAATTTATCTATTTTCGACAAATCTCGAGTACCATTCGTTTCGATTTCATACGTGTAATTTTTTTGTAGAGACAATTCATGAATTGTCTCTACGTCATTTGGTGAATTTTTCGCCTTTCGTAGAACGTTTACGCCTTCGACAATTTCCAAAATTTCTTTTTGGAAGAGCGATGGTTCTCCACCAGTAAAAATAACATGAGTACAATTATATGAACAAATTTTTTGTACAATTTCTTCAAGATCCATTTCTTTCCATTCAGCGTATTTTGGATGCCACGAATATTTCGTATCACACCATGAACAAGAGAGATTACAGCCAAAAAAGCGGACGAAAATCGCCCGCTTTCCTGCATTCACGCCTTCTCCCTGAATGGAGTAAAAAATTTCTGATATTTTCATGTGTGCCATGGAAGCGACACGGCGCCGTGTCGCCTTCTACAAAATCCCTCCATACGCCGCCACTGATCCCGCAATGAGCAGCGCAATCGTGTTGATCACCTTAATGAGAGCATTGAGCGCTGGTCCTGCGGTATCTTTGTATGGATCTCCGACAGTATCTCCCACAACCGCGGCTTTATGCGCTGGAGAACCTTTTCCGCCAAAATTTCCTTTTTCAATATATTTCTTCGCATTATCCCATGTGGCTCCGCCATTTGCCATGGATACCGCCATAAGCAGTCCAGAAACTATGACTCCAATAAGAAGTCCTCCAAGCGTTTTTGGTCCAAATACAAATCCGACAATGAGCGGAGAAAGTACAGCAATAAGCGCTGGAACTATCATTTCTTTGAGCGCCGCCTTTGTCACAATATCAACACATTGCCGATAATCTGGTTTATTTTTCCCCTCCATAATTCCCGGAATTTCTTTAAATTGCCTTCTCACTTCTTCCACAACGGAATGAGCGGCTTTTCCAACGGCTTTCATCGCAACTGCTGAAAACGCGTAAGGGATGAGCCCTCCCAAGAATAATCCGACAATAACGAGATAATCCGTAAGATCAAAGAGAACCTCTTTTCCCGAATTTATGAGAGCTCCATTGTAATCCTGAAAAAGCACGAGCGCCGCGAGTGCCGCTGAACCAATTGCGTATCCTTTGGTCACTGCTTTTGTTGTATTTCCCACGGCATCAAGCGCATCGGTAACATCACGTACATCGGAAGAAAGTTCACTCATCTCCGCAATTCCTCCGGCATTATCCGTAATTGGTCCATAGGTATCCATTGCGATCACCATTCCCGTAGTCGAAAGCATTGAAACCGCAGCAATAGCGATTCCATAGAGGCCTCCAAAAGCGTATGAGGCAATAATTCCGGCAACAATAATGAGAACAATAAGAATTGTGCTTTCCATTCCCGCAGAAAGTCCGATAATAAGATTTGTTCCTGCACCGGTTTCAGAAGCTTTTGCGACGGAACGAACTGGGCGATAACTCGTGGAAGTGTAATATTCCGTCACAATGATAATCAGAACTGTTATCACTGCTCCTACGACAGTCGCGAGAAATAAATTCTTCTCATTCGCTCCACTCAACATGTAGTCAGATACAAAGTAAAATCCAATAAGAGAGAGAATTTGGGCAACTGCCATTCCTTTGTAAAGTGCTTTCATGATTTCCTCTTTTTTTTCTGTCCTCACAAAATTAATCCCGATCATAGTGGCGACAACAGCGACAGCTCCAAGAGCAACGGGATACAGAAGATATTGAATCGCGCCAGCTCCCGTTGGTCCTTCTGCAACTGCGAGAATCATTGCCGCGATGAGCGTTACCGCATATGTTTCAAAAAGATCAGCTCCCATTCCGGCGCAATCTCCCACATTATCTCCCACATTATCCGCAATTGTCGCGGGATTTCTCGGATCATCTTCTGGAATTCCCGCTTCTATTTTTCCGACAAGATCTGCACCCACATCTGCCGCTTTTGTAAAAATTCCTCCTCCAAGTCTCGCAAAGAGAGAAATAAGCGAGGCACCAAATCCAAATCCAATGAGGAGGTGCGGAATTTCTGAGACGGGAACCCCCATTTTATAAAAAAGACCGTAAAGACCGGTAACGCCAAAAAGCGCAAGTCCTACCACGGAAAGTCCTGTCACCGAACCGCCTTTAAAAGCGACTTTCAGCGCTTCTCCGAGTCCTTTTTTTGCTGCAGCAGCTGTTCTTACATTTGCTCTTACGGAAACATTCATGCCCACATATCCGGCAATTCCTGAAAAAATTGCACCGATGAGGAATGAACCTGCTATATACATTCCAAGTCCAAACCAAATAATAAGAAAGAGGAGAAGAGCAAAGACAGAAATTGTCTTAAATTGACGATTCATGTATGCCATTGCTCCCTCGCGAATGGACGCAGAAATGCTCTGCATTTTTTCAGTTCCAGCATCAAATTTGAGCACATTCATCGTAATGAATGCAGCATACAAAAGTGCAAGAAATGCGATGCCATGGGCAATCCAGATCGTATTCATGGGGAGAAAAAGAAATGAAAAAATCTTGGGAGAGTGTACGGGAAGAATATAAAATTTTAAAGGTAAAATGTAAAAAAATTCAATGTTTAACACATTTGGATTTAAAAAATTTTTAACATTTTCCATTTTGCCTTTTCCATTATTCTTCAAAATATTTCTTCAAATTTTCCTCAATCCTTGTGACTCCTCCCATTTCTGGAACAAATTCTTCTCCTGTAATCGTTTCAAACGCCTGCATGTATTTTTCCGAAAGTTTGACCACGAGATCCTGAGGAGCATCGGGAAGAACTTTGTCATTATACGGATCGCAGTGTTCTACAAACCAGAGACGTAAAAATTCTTTATCGAATGTCTCTGGTTCTTCGCCTTTAGAAAATCGTTCTTCGTATGTGGAGACCTTCCAATAACGCGATGAATCTGGCGTATGGATCTCGTCAATGAGAATGATATTCCCTTCTGAATCTTTTCCGAATTCATACTTTGTATCGACAAGAATAAATCCGTTTTTTGCGGAAATTTCTGAACCTCTTTGAAAAAGTCGTAAGGCTTTATCCGCGACAAAATCCCAATCATCTTCAGTCATAATCCCCCGTTCTACAATTTCTTTTGGTGATATTTTCTCATCGTGAGCCTCTGTTTTTGTCGTCGGAGTAATGATGGGATGTTCAAATTTCTGATTTTTTTTGAGACCTTCAGGAAGCCGAACTCCACAAAAATCTCGGACTCCTTTATTATAATTTACCCATGCGGAAGTTGAAGTTGTCCCCGTAATATATCCGCGAACGACCATTTCAATAGGAAGCACTGTCGCTTTTTTGACCACAGAGACATTCGCATCAGGAACAGCAATCAGATGATTTTCGATAATGTCCTTTGTTTTTCCAAACCAAAACGCAGAAATGCGATTTAAAACTTGCCCCTTAAAAGGAATTGAGGCAAGAATGCGGTCAAAAGCGCTCTGGCGATCGGTCGTTATGAGGACTCTTTTTCCATTGATTTCGTATGTATCGCGAACTTTTCCCTGATAAATCTTTTTTCCGAGCGGGAAATCTGTTTTTTCAATGACATTTGTGAGATTTTGAAGAATAAAATCTTGAGAAACGGTCATAGGAAAAAGAAAAAATGACAAAAAAATTACGTGTGTGTCTGGCGGAGAGAGAGGGATTCGAACCCTCGAGGGTTTTTACGCCCTGCCACGTTAGCAGTGTGGTGCCTTCAGCCACTCGGCCATCTCTCCATAACATAATAGAAACGCGGACATTTTGGCGAAAAGGAGAGAAAATGTCTACTCTTCTTCCAGAATTACCTTGTCTATCGACAAAAATATTTTTCTGGCGGAGAGAGAGGGATTCGAACCCTCGGTCCGCTTTAGGCGGACACACGCTTTCCAAGCGTGCGCACTAAGCCACTATGCGATCTCTCCAAATTCAGGAGCGCGCAAAATTGTAGCAGATGAATGAGAAATCACAAAAAGGTCGCGTGCTGAAAGGCACCTCTTGAAAAAATACAAAAAAGAAGACCGTTTCCTGTCCTCATTCTTATTGCTTATTGCTTATTGCTTATTGCTTATTGCTTACTACTTACTACTTTCCGCTACTGCTTTCTTCTCCATTTTCTTCGTCATCCTCGCTTGATCACGTTTCGTCATTGGCTTCGAAAGCGTTCTCATTGCATTCGTGGAAATACGCACACGAACAAGCATTTTCTTGATGGGATCATAAACGCGTTTCCAGTGAAGATTTGGAAGGAATCTTCGATTTGTTCGACGTACGGAATGGGACACATTATGCCCAGATGAAGGTTTTTTCCCCGTAAAATGACATATTTTCGCCATGGAAACCTGAAAGAAATTGCTGTAAAGTGCTCGCGGATTTTTTCATAATCTTTCCTCCGAGTCAATGGATTTTAGTCTCCCCGAACTCGCTCTCTGGATTCTTGCTTTTGCGATTTCAGTTTCATTCCATGAGGCCGCTCACGCGACTGTGGCGAACTTGTTCGGTGATCCTACCGCAAAATATGAGGGGCGAATTACTTTGAATCCCCTGAAGCATATTGATGTTATGGGTCTTCTTTTCCTCATTTTCGCACGATTTGGATGGGCGAAACCAGTTCCAGTGAATCCTCGAAATTTTACTCGTCCGAGATTTCACATGGCACTTGTGGCAATAGCCGGTCCGCTTTCTAACTTTTGCCTCGCATATTTTTTTCTTCTTTTTGCAACATTTTCCGAAAAATCTCTTCCTCCGATTTTTACATACATCTCAAGTTCACTCTTCTTTATAAACGTTTTTTTGGGATCATTTAACCTTCTTCCCCTGAAGCCGCTTGATGGAGAAAGTGTGCTTTCACTCTTTATTCCCAGAAAATTTCGGGAGCAATATGAATATTTTGCCATGCACGGACCGTTCCTTCTTTTTGGAATACTCGGACTTGGATTTTTCTTTCATGTGAATCTTCTGATGTTTATTTTATTGCCAATCGTAAATTACGTTTCGACAATATTGGAATTTTTTGTGTTTTTTTAGAAGGCGACACAGCGCTGTGTCGCCTTCCTCATAATCTTCTCATAGCTGATCATGGCTCCCCTCTCAGATCTTACTTCACTCCTCGAAAAAGCGCTTGATGAAAACGCTCCTTTCCAAATTTCTGATGGCGGAGTGATTCGTGACGGATATGACGCAGAAATCGACGAATACCGAAATCTGAGACAGCACGGAAAAGAATATCTCGCAAAATTGCAGAATGAAGAAATTCAAAAAACGGGAATTCAAACTCTCAAAATAAAATCGAATAATGTTTTTGGATATTTTTTTGAAGTCCCGAAAGGACAAATTAAAAATGTTCCCGAATATTTTATTCGGAAGCAAACACTCGTAAATGCGGAGAGGTACATTACTCCCGAGCTCAAAGAATATGAAGAAAAAGTCTTTTCTGCTGAGACAAAACTTTTACAGAAAGAACAGGAAATTTTTACAAAACTTCAAAAGAAGGCACTCGAATACACTGCAGAAATACAAAAAATTGCATCGGCAATTGGAGAACTTGATCTTCTTTTTTCATTTGCGAAAACGGCGAATCGAAGAAGATATACCAAGCCAAAATTTTCTGGAACAAAAAAACTCCGAATTTTGCGCGGACGACATCCGGTAGTTGAGTCGATGCAGGAAAATGAAGGAAGTGATCGATTTGTTCCGAATGATTTAGAAATGGGAGGAGGTTCGAATAGCGCAACGTTCTGCCTCGTAACGGGACCAAACATGGCGGGAAAATCAACATTTCTTCGGCAGAATGCTCTTCTCATTCTCATGGCGCACATGGGCAGTTTTGTTCCCGCCGAAGAAGCCGAAATTCCCATCGTGGATAGAATTTTCACTCGCATTGGGTCCGGCGATATTCTCTCCAAAGGACAATCGACATTTTTGGTGGAGATGCAAGAAGCGTCTCATATTTTACGAAATGCCACGGAAAACTCTTTTATCATTCTCGATGAAATTGGAAGAGGAACATCGACATTTGATGGACTTTCTCTCGCATGGGCGATTACGGAAGATTTGGAGTCGAGAAAAATTAAAACGCTTTTCGCGACGCATTATCATGAACTTATTGATCTTGTGGAGAGTCTCAAAAAAGGAAAAAATCTTTCCGTTGCTGTTTTGGAAAATGATCAAGGTGTTACGTTTCTTCATCGTATTATCGAAGGCGGAGCATCAAAAAGTTTTGGGATTGAAGTCGCCCGTCTCGCGGGAATTCCAGAGAAAATTACTGAGCGTGCGAAGGAAATACTTCAAAAATTGGAAGATGAAGAAATTGTGCTTGAGCCAAAAAGTCGAAGAGTACGAAAGAAAAAAAATGATGAGCATCAGCAAAAACTTTTTCCAGCAATTTCAACACCTGAAAAAAAATCTGGATCTGAAATTGAGAAAGTCTTAAAAACAATTGATATCAACCATCTGACTCCAATGGAAGCGCTTCAAAAACTCTTTGAACTGAAAAAAAATATTGAAGAAAATGATGAATAATACTTTTTTTGAATGATATGAATTTCCAAAAAGAAAAATTAATTATTGTTCTTACCGTTCTTATTGATGTTATTGGAATTGGGATTATTATTCCGATTCTCCCGTTTTATGTTGAAAGTTTCGGCGTCTCTGAATTTGTTGTTACGCTTCTTTTCTCTGTATTTTCTTTTTTTGCGTTTTTTAGCGCTCCGCTCCTCGGAGCACTCTCTGATAAATTTGGTCGAAGACCAATGCTCCTCTTGAGTCTCCTCAGCACTTCGATTGGATGGTTTGTTTTTGCATCGGCGCACAGTGTCCTTTTTCTCTTTCTCGGAAGAATCATTGATGGAATGGCAGCGGGAAATCTTCCCATCGCTCAGGGATACCTCATTGATATCGCGAAAGATGAACGAGAGAGAACAAATAATTTGGGAATTATTGGCGCGGCGTTTGGAATAGGATTTATCGTGGGCCCAGCTATTGGTGCAGCACTGAGTCACATTCATCCCGTCCTTCCTTTTTGGTTCGTTGGCGGACTCGCAATGGCCAACGTTATCGGAGCGTTTTTCTTTCTTCCGGAAAGCCATCTTCAGAAAGATCATGCAAAAAAAATTGCATTAAATCCAGTGGGACCGATTATAAAAGCCCTAAAAGATACGTCTTTGAAATCGCGATATACCGCATGGTTTCTTTTTGGAATTGCCATCGCGGCAATTCAATCGATTTTTGCCTTGTATCTCAAATCGGCATTTAGAGCTGATGCAAAATTTATCGGTTTTGTAGCGACTCTTATGGGAATTTTAATGGTCATCAATCAGGCGATTCTTCTCCCAAGATTTTGGCTGAAAAGATTTTCAGAATCTTTTTTAGAAATTTGGCTTTTTCTCATTTACGCTGGTGTATTTCTCCTTCTTTCCGTGCCAATTCTTCCCATTTTTGTGGCGGGATTACTCCTCAATGTTTTTTTCCAATCAACTCTTCGCATCGCAATTTCGAGTCAAGTCGCCGGAATGGCAGGTCAACACAGGCGAGGAGAAGTCCTTGGCATTCTTTCTTCCATCCTTTCCCTCGCGATGATTATAGGACCAATACTTTCGGGAATTCTTTTTGAAATATCACTTTCTCTTCCATTTTTCATGAGCTCTCTCTCACTTCTTTGCGCATTTTTTCTCATGAAATACTGCGGAAAACATCCCTCCATGAAAAAACAAATTAAAGAAGGGGAAGTTCCTCAAGCGCTTTAGAGATCTTTATTCGGAAGGTCATCATAGATTTCGTAAGAAATCTCCGGTGCTATGATGTGGAGAAAACGATTGCGCTGGGACCACTTTTGGCCAACCTCGTGTTTGTTTCCGGCATACTATTTGCCGACACGATGGTGATCCCAGCTCAATCTGAAGAACAAGCATGCTCCCTCGTCGTCTAAAGTCGACGAAGAGGACGAGGAGGAAACATGCAAGAAAGAAGGACTCGGAGGAATGTCGCTAAGCATCCCCTGAAGACGCGCACCTGAAGAGGGACGCTAAGCAACGTCCTCCAAGTCCATACTTGTTTGGACCACATATCATGGTCCAGAAAAGAAATCTTTGAAAAAATGAATTTCAAAAATTTGTTTTCCGGACCAAAGTGTCCAAAAGAAATCATAGCAACGGAGAGTATGGGTGTTTATGAAAAAGCGAGAAATACAGGATTCCGTGTGGAACCGGTATTTCAAAATGTCATAAACACTCAGCTCTCCGCAAAAAATGGTGAAAAAGATCAATCTCTCCTATTTTGAATCAGAAGATGATATATTTGCATATTGTATATTTTTTGTCAATTTTATTTTATAAATATGCAAGCGCGCGTCTAGATTCACACTTTTGAATGTGATCATTCTTCCTTATTCCTTATTCCTTATTCCTTATTCCTTATTGCCCTATTCCCATTCAATCGTTCCCGGCGGTTTATTCGTAATGTCGAAAAAGACCGCAGAAATTCGGCGCGAATAGGCCGTTCGAGGCTCTGAGGAGCCCTCAGGCTCTCGAAGAGGATTCGCGCTTTCCGGTTGATTATTATCCGTAATTCGTAATTCGTAATTCGTAATTTCTAAAATCCTATTGCTCATCCGCTGAACAACTTCCATTGGCATCCTGGCGAACGACGCCGTCATCGCTTCAGTACTTTCGATCGGACGGAGAATAATCGATTCCCCTTCTCCAAAAGAAACAGGAACAAGAACAACGGGAAACTGCCAAATTCGATCTTTTCCGTCGAAACTTTCTTCATCAAGAATTTTCCGAACGATTGCATCGGCTTCTTGCGCGATTTCGATTCTATTTTTTGTGAGAGACGATTTCTGAACAACGGGATTTTCGAGTCGATGAGAATGAGAAATACACAAAATAACTCGATTCACTTCACGCCACGCGTTTGGAATCGCCGTCGCAATATTATCGAGTTCTTTCCACGACAATTCTTTCTTCGGAAAAATTGCCAGCGGATGACGGTATGTTCTCGCATCACCTTGTACACCGACGGATTTTATCGGAAGAATTTGTACTGAAATTTCTGGAAATTTTGTTTCGATTTCTTGTTCGATTTTTTCCGCATTTGGAAGAGGATCCTCTTTTTCAACGCAGAGAATCCTGACGCCAAGTCCTGGTCCTGGAAAAGGATGGCGCGCGACTATTTTTTCCGAAAGCCCCAGTTTTCGTCCGACTTCCCTGACTTCATCTTTGTACAAATCTTTCACCGGTTCAATAATTTTTCCTTCTTCGATCAGTTTTTGAATTCGCTCCACGCGATTATGATGCGTTTTAATTTTTGACGCATGACGAGTTCCTCCGCTTTCAATCGTGTCGGGATAAATTGTTCCTTGTCCGAGAATCCATTCATCGGGATTCAAATTCAGCTTTTCTGAAACTTCTGCCTGCACATCGAGAAATGTATTTCCGATAATTTTTCGTTTCTGTTCTGGATCGGTCACTCCTTTCAAATTTCGAAGAAATCGATCCGCTTCACGAGCGACGTGAAGATTCGCAAACCCTGCAGAAGCGAGCATTTCTTCAACTTCTTTTACTTCATTTTTTCGGAGAAGTCCGTGATCGACAAAAAGTCCGTATACGCGATTTTTCCCGAGCGCTTTTTCGAGAAGCGCGAAAGTTACACTTGAATCGACTCCTCCAGAAGTAAGCAAAAATACTTTTTTCCCTTCTGCTTGCTCACGAATTTTTGCGATTTCTGATTCGAGGAAATCTTCAATTTTCCAGGTATTTTCAAGTCCGCAAATGTGAATAAAATTTTTATAGAGGAGCATTCCCCATTCCGTATGTGTTACTTCTGGATGAAATTGAACTCCATAAATATTTTTCCTAAAATCTGCCATTGCCGCAATGGCGCAATCATCCGTTTTTCCCGCAATTTCAAATCCTTTTGGAAGCTCGACGATTTCATCTCCATGGCTCATCCATGCGATAGAAACATCTGGAAAATTTTGAAAAATCCCTTCTTTTTTGAGCGGAGTAAATTCGCTTTTTCCAAATTCTTTTACTTTTCCTCCGACAACTTTTCCGCCGAGCGCGTATCCAATGAGCTGATGTCCATAACATACACCAAGAACAGGAATTCCGAGCTCAAAAATCTTCGGATCAACTTGTGGAGAATTCTCTTCAAACACACTCATGGGACCACCGGAAAGAATAATTCCTCCAATATTTTTTGATTGTAATTTTTCCGCAGAAATATCATTCGGAAAAATTTCTGAATGCGCATGAAGACGGCGAATACGATTTGCAATGAGGTGTGCATACTGAGCGCCGAAGTCGAGAACTGCGATGGAAGGCAAGAAAATAATTTTAGATTTTAAATTTTAGATTTTAAATTTCAAACCTGTCGTACGCCTTTTATTTATAATCTAAAATCAGTAGTGGGCGGTTAAGAAAAGGTTAATAGCTTAAAGTGATTGTTTTAGACTGTGGTTTTGAGATTTTTAACATTTTTCGATTTCAGGGAAATTCAGGGATAATTGGCATATTTTTTGCTGGTTTCCTATGAATAC
>JACRHZ010000056.1 GCA_016220175.1 Candidatus Peregrinibacteria bacterium | reverse complement strand
TTTGTGCTTTCTGTGCTTCGTATGGAAGGTAATCCCCAGTATTTCTTTCCACTTCTCTCTTGATCACCGTATGACCCCTTCCCAGCTGTAATCCTATCGATCTGTACGACTTTTTCTTTTCTAACATCCTCTCTATTTCCACTCGCTCTTTGAAGCTGATTGGCTTGCGAACTTGTTTCATGTCTAGAAATAAAATATAAACTTATTTTATCTCTAGGGTGGTGCTTATAATTTTAGAATGTACGGGACAAAATTTAAAATTGACGTAATCTTCATTCTTCTTTACAATTCCCTGGCTTTTTATGCATGTAATTCCCGCTCTATGCCTCGAGGAGAAAAAAAAAGGATCATCGTACAACTCTTTGCTGAAGGAGGAACTCTTCTTGGGCAAAAGTATATTTACAATAAGAACGAAAACCTCGCACTATTTAAAGAAAAAGTAGCTGCGAGAAAGGTGCTCAGATACTCTCCAAAGGACAGAAAAAGAATTCCTGTGGTAAAAGTGAAGGAAGAGAAGCATTCATCATCGTAGAGAAGGAAGTAGGAAGTAGGAATCAGGAAGTAGGAAGCTCTTGGCGTAGGTTTTTGTCTATGTCTATATTTCAAATCGGAAATACTGATTCTCAGTTTTTCCGAGTATTTCGTGTGGGCTTCCACATTGAATCTCAAGAGGCGCTGAGGGGAATTCGTGAGATGCGAGTCCTGAAATATTGCTGTCTGTAGTTATTATTTTTTTGAGAAGCCAATTTGTTCCATTGCTGATGAGGTAATACAATTCAGTAAATTTCTCCGGATTTTGACAAATGAGATGGATTTGAGGATTCTCCTCAAGAGGAAGAACACGCCTCAAGCTCGGAACGAAAAAGAACGAACGTGATTCTTTGCCAATATTACTTTTGATGAGGAGAATATCTCCTTTGAATACCTGAAGATCTGTGAGCACTTCTTTTTCCTCAGAAAAAAAGATGCGATATTTTCTTTTTTCCAGAATGCTCACTTCATAGAGTTCCTTTGGAGTGAGGACAAAAAGTCGATGCTGCGCTTCATCTGGAAAGATTCGTGCATTTTGAACTTCATCACCAAGCTCAAGAATTGCGAGCAGAGATGATTTTTCACCATCTTTTTGACGTATTTCTCCCGAATTTGAAATGGAATATTTTTGTGAAATATTTTCCTGATCTGGATTTTTCCAATTCGTGGGCATTTCTGGAAAAGTGGAAAGAACGGGAATTCGAGAAAGAGAAATTTCAAAGGAGTTTGGTGCACGCCAAAACACTTCGATATTTTGCGTACTCGAAAAATAGCCTTCTTTCTGAATCGTCATCTGATATTTTCCTGGGGAAAGATCGACATTGCAGGCGGACACACCACAGAGAAAATGCTCTCCTGACGTTTTGTTTAGAGATTTTACATCAATGGTGAATGGTTGCACGTTTGTAGAAATACTGAGAGTTCCCTTGTAAATCCATAAGTTCCAGGCAAACGTTCCCGCAAGAACGAAAATGAGGAGAAAAAGCCAGAGGATAGTGCGTTTTTGGGAGAACAAGCTGGAATAAATTATAAATTTTGAATTCTAAATTTTGAATTAAAAACAATTCAAAATTCATAATTCAACATTCAAAATTAGAAAAATGGGCTTTCATAATACTCGATCTTTGGAGGATTTTCTAAGAAATCGATGGTGATGACGTCGATTTGCCAATCACGCTCTTCTGGAATGTTTTTCTTTTCGAGATACGCAAATGCAGTACGGTATATTTTTTCCTTTTTCTGATCTGTTATCGATTCAATGGCATCGCCGAAAAAATCGTTTCTTCTCGATTTTACTTCCACAAAGAAAATTTTTTTATCTTTTTCTGCAATAATATCGATTTCTCCTCTTTGTGTTTGAAAATTTCGATCGAGAATAGTATAGCCTCTTTTTTTGAGATATTCTACGGCGAGATCTTCGCCTTTATCGCCAAACTGTCTTCGAAGTGTCGGCATTATCTGTATTTCTCAGTGTTTCCTAGAGAAATGGGGAAAAAACATTCCAAAGAGAGAGAACCCCAGAAGCGACGAGCGGAATGAGGAGATTATCATCGATAGGGTGTTTGAAAAAATAAATGCGGGGAATTTCAACAATCATAGCGAGGAGTGATGCGAGGAGAGCGGGGAGGAATGGGACAAATGCTGTCGCCGTCAAAGCCGACAAAATAACGGCAATAACATGTCCATCGACATTTTTCTCAGGCCAACATGGGATTTTCCATTTTCCTAAGAATCGTCCGTAGATATGCGAAATAGAATCTCCTACCGAAAGAATAAGAATACTCGCAAGTGCGATTTCTCTTGGAAAGATGGCAACCACTAAAAAAGCACTTACAATAAAAAAGAAAATTCCTCTTCCTGGGAATTTGAGAATATGCTCGTCACGTTCAAAAAAGGCAAGTATTCGCTTGATGTAAGACTTCTGACCATATTTTGATTTCCAATAACACACAAATGCGGCAAAAGTACATGAGGTAGCCGCCAAAAACCACGCATCAATTATTTTGTGGAAAATAAGTACACTGAGAACTATGCCGAAACATAAATGCGCAACTTGCCGCCGAATTTCGAGAAGGACAATTTTGTTCATGCCAAAAAGAATTTTCTCTGAAATGGAGGGAAAAGTAAAATTGGGATTTCACAGAAAGACGCCTATTTTTTATTATTTTTCAAAAGGATGACTGTACTTCACTAAATTCTCTTTCTTTTCTCTCCTCCATTTTTTTACTTGAATCTCCCTTCTCATTGCCTCGGAAGAGGTTTTGAATTTTTCGAAATATATGATTTTAATTGGTCTTCGTTGCTGAGTATATTTTGCCCCCTCCCCCTTGTTATGTTTTGTTTCTCTTGCTGAAACATTCTTACATGATCCTGCATAAAGGGAGTTATCCGCACAACGAGCAAGATAAAAATATGGCATATAATTTTTCAAAGTAAAGGGTCCCTCGACAAGCTCGGGACATTCGACTCCTATAATATAAATACAGAATGGTCGAAGACCATGAGCGACTCCGAGCGAAGCGAGGAGGAGTCGAATGGTGGGCGGTGAGGGATTCGAACCCCCGAACTCAGGGAGAACAGATTTACAGTCTGTCGCCGTTGACCACTTGGCTAACCGCCCATACGAATTATGAAATTATAATAGCAGAAAAAAGAAATTTATGAACCTTGCGATTCGAATGGCTTGCCATACGAAGCTTGCGTCGCAAATTCTTGATATTTGCCCTTCTTCACTAAAGCTTCGAAGGGCATCCTTCGCAAGCGAAGGATGGAGCCGGCACTCGGACTTGAACCGAGGACCTGCCGCTTACAAGGCGGATGCTCTACCGCTGAGCTATGCCGGCAAAATCGCCCGTGGATTCTACCTTAAAAAACATTCCGTGGTCAAAGAAATTATGCTATTCTCTGAAGGCTCATAAGGGCACCGGTGGTCGCCCAGCCTATTCTTCATCGCACATTCGACCTTTTACATTTGTCAGTATATTTCTTTCCTCGATGTGCTCTGCAGAATGGGCTGGGAGGAAAGTCCGGGCTGGAAACAGAAGGCTGACTCCTAACGGGAGCATCCCGAACGAAAACTTCGGGAATGGAAAAGTGCCACAGAGACTATAACTCCGCTGAAGCGGAGGAATGTGAAAAGCCCAGTACCAACATGGTACGGGGAGTTCTCAAGTAATTGAGAAACCTTGGTAAACCCCAGCTTCCAGCAAGGCGGGATGGAGAATACAAAAAAGGAGCTGTCCGTTTGTATTTTGTATTCGCCCGCTGCATGAAGAAAATGGCGACATTTTCTCAAGAGAGATGACTGCCCCGCATCTTCTTGTTTCCAATTTTTAGAATTCAAAACATTTGGTGATAAGAAGATGCGGAACAGAACCCGGCTTATGTGTTCTTATGAGCTTTATAATTGAGGATCCCCATTTTTAATAGAATGAATGCCCACTCGTACTGAAACATCACCTCTTCTCGAATTCCGCAATGTGGAGCGGACTTTTTCACGAGAAAAGAATGCGTGGACATTCGGTCCTCTCTCTTTGCATATCCAAAATCGTGAAAAGGTTGCCATCGTTGGTCCTTCGGGCTCAGGAAAGTCTACTCTCCTTCACCTCGCTGCAGGTTTTCTTGAGAGAACATCAGGACAAATTTTGTTTCAGAACCAAGATATTTCAAAAATGCAATCCAAAGAAATATGCCAATATCGAAACAGTGAAATGGGCTTTGTTTTTCAAGATTTTTATCTCTTCTCGGAGTTCTCACTCCTAGAAAATATAGCAATGCCACTCTTCATTTCAGGAGAGTCTGCTTCCGCACGAAAAACAAAGGCAGAAGGAGCTTTAAGAGATGTTGGGCTTTCTCATAAATCAACAAATAAACCTCAAGAACTTTCTGGAGGAGAACGACAAAGAGGCGCAATTGCGCGAGCTATTATTCATCATCCAAAAATACTTTTTGCAGACGAACCGACGGGAAATCTTGACGGAAAAACTGGAGAGCTTATTTTGAAGCTTCTCCACAGACTTTCAGAAGAATACCAGATGACACTTCTCATCGTAACTCATGATGAGAAAATAGCGAACTTCACGGACAGCGTCATCCATTTGGAAAATGGAAAAATGGTTCGTGATGAGAATTCTTAAGTCTATAGTTGCGCCTGAATTTCTTGGAGTGTTTTTACAAACTCCGCAACATCTTCTGCATCGAGCATAATCGTGCTTTTTTGTCCGCCACGAGATTTCTCTGAAATTTTCACGAATTTGCCATTTCTACTTTGTTTTAAATCAACGAAAAAAGTTCGAAATTTCGCGCTGATTTTCTTGGAATAAATTTCATCAGCAAATCCGCTTCCCCCCTGAGAAGAGGTTTGAGTTTGACCCTGAGTTTGGGTCTGAGTTTGAGACGAAGATGAAGTTGCCACAGGCGGTGTTGCAGCAGCTGTGTCGTCCTGCTGAGGAGCGACCACTACTTCTCCAGAATCATCTGCAGAAGCTTCGGTCTCGATATCTGCAAATGGATCATCATCATGATTCATATGGTATAATAAAAGAATAAATTTTTCCGCATTTTTAGGTACAAGAAAATGTACGGGAGAAAAACGCTTCTTAAATCTTTCCAAAAAATGTCAATTTCGTCAAATGTTTCTTCCCATTTTTTCACATTCCTGACATAATCCTCTTGATTTTTAATTTTTTGCTAATATATGACGATTTTTGAAGTAATTTTACTCGCGCTTACACTTTTTGGTTTTGGGGGGATTTTCTATTTTTTGAAAATATCCAGACCAGAGAAAGGAACTCAAGATGAAGAAGAAACGGCAAAAAAACTTTTTGAGGAGAATTTTCAAATAAAATCAAAATTAGAGCTGAGCCGCGAAGAAATAGGAAGACTCTCAAGCGAACTCGAAAGTGCTCGTTCGGAACGGGATAAGCTTGAGGGAAAAGGGAGACAAGCGTATGCAGAACTCACTGAATATAAAGAAGAAAATAAAAATCTTCGTCATGAACGAGATGAAATAAAGGCAAAAATTACGAAGTTTGAATCGGAAAAAGAACGACGTGAGAAAGATCACGAAAAACTGATCGAGCAACTCGAAAATTCACGAAAAAAGCTCGAATCCGAGCAGGCACGAGTAATTCGTGAAGATGAAGAACGTTTGCAAAAAGAGAGAGAAGAATATGACCGCGTGTGGAATGATCATGAAAATTCTGCGATTTCTCAGCTCAAGGAAATTTGCCAGCGACCTCAATTCTCTTTTAATTTTTTTGATAATACAAATTTGCCAGCTGATTTTGACGGAAGTTTCAAGCCTGATTTTCTCGTCGATTTTTTGGGTCAATATATTATTTTCGACGCAAAAATAGCGAAGGATATTCCCAATTTATCAAAGCGTTTAAATGAAGAAGTTAAAAAAACTGTCGAAAAAATAAAGAAGAGTGAAAATTCATCGCAGATTTATTCGATAGTATTCTTTATTGTTCCTACGGTATTAATGCAAGGTCTTAAAAAAACATATTTTTATGAAGAAGGATTTCATTTTTATATTGTTACCCCCGAGGCGCTAGAATCGATTATCGCTGCGTATAAACGAATAACAGAATATGAGAAAATTTCAGAACTTGACCCTCAGGAGCGGGAAAATATTGTGAATCTCATAGCACATTATGATCGGCATATTTCTTTTCAGAATGCTACGAATGTTTTGTTAGCTTCGGAGGGCCTCAAAACAATGAGATCAAAAGAAATTTTAAATTCAGAATTTCTCTCGGAGATTGAGATAAAAAAGCAAACAATGAGATCACCTCGATTTGATACTGATATTAAAAAACTTACCCAAAGTCTTGATCTTCAGGAACGGGAAATTCAGAAAATGGTGAATCCGAAAGTGGAGATAGGGGAGAAGGAGATGAAAGAGGTGCAGGAGAGTTTACTGTAGTCGTTAGATCAGCATCCCCAGTTCTTCGAATATTTCGTCGTGAATTTCGGGAGTAATGCGGTGAGGATTTTCATCAACTTTCCGCGCTCGGACTTGAAATCCTTCCAGATCGAGTCTCAGAAATCTTTTAAATAGTCGCGAGAGGGGAAGAGTTTCGCTCCTTCGTATTCTATAGGTGATTTTTCTCCGAACTTCTCCTGTTCCTTGAGTTGAATCTGATGTATGGATTCCGATGAGATTTGCATCATTCCGCATGCTAATAACGCTCGAGATATATTCATTTACATTTTCTTTGTCGGGCGGAAGTAAATCGATTTCCCAACATTGGTCTTCAGGAAGTGTTAGCGTTATTCTTGACTGCACTTCTTCTTGAAATATTTGGCACAAGTCAACTTTTCCTTTTCCAATGAGTGTTTTTAGTCCAGCAGAAGAATATCTTTGTGGATAGTATTGAGGATTTCTCTTTCGTAATAGGGATAATAATTTTTCATTTTTTCGGTCCTTTATTTTTTGATGTTGTTCTCTTTTCCTATCTTCTTTTTTCTCTGTGCCTTGTAATTTTGGATCACTCTCAATTCTCAAAATTATTTTTCTTTTTTCTTCCTCGCTGAGGAGCACATTTTCAGGAATTCTTTTGACGATTGTATCGATTTTTCTTTCGCCTAATCGGAGTAAAAATAAATCCGTTATTGCGTTCAACACATTTATCTCTCCAGCTCCAATTGCTGCGTAAAACTCTTGATCATTTTTCAGATCATATCCCCTTATGCTATTTCCAGATTGAATATGTTTTTTAACTTCATCAGGAGATATATCTCCAAATACAGAGGCAATTTTTTCAAGATGAATTCTTCCTTCTTCTTGAATTTCTGCTTTCATTCGCTCTCCAACTTGTTCTTCCTCTTCTTTTGACAGATTTGCTCGGAGTCTTTCAGTTTCTTGTTTTTTTGCTACATCAATTCGTCTTTTTGGTTGGAGATGACGGCTTCGAATAATTCCTTGAGTAAAAGGTGTCGCGAGGTATCTTGCCGACCGCAAAAATTCGAGAGAGTTCGCATCTTCTCCTTCTTCAATAAAAACAACTTGTCCGGGAGATAATTTTTCAAAGAGTGAGCAAGGACGTCCAAACGACTCACTTCGAGTGGTTTTTGCAAGACGCGCGCCCGTGGCTCTTAAGGCGATATCTCCATGAACTTGTACAGTAAAATCCAAAACTCTTGCATCACGAGACAATACTTTTGCTTCATGTTGAGGCGTATACACCGTCATGTTTGCGTCAAATACCTCTTCGGCAGCTTCAAAGATATTTCTTCCTTTTGATTCTTCGCTCAAGATGTACTCTATTTTTTCTTTCATTTCTTTTTCTAGATCCTTATTCCCAAGGGGAATTCTTTCTTCTGAAACTTCGTCGTTTATTCGGAATTCCAAGCGGCCTCCAAATTTTGGATTGGAAACAACTACTCTCGTTCCGAAACGTGTTTTATCGGAATGAAATCTTCCATTTGTCGTAAAATTTTTGCGGATATGTTCAATGATTGCGTCAGTATCTTCAGGATTTTTTACTATTATTGCGATTTTGAAATTCCTCTGATATCGATCGAGATCGAAATCGGCGATAGTCAGCTCTTCATCTTCTTTTGCCGCCGCTTTTCCTGATCTGTTATTGAGAAAACTCGAAAATCTTCTTTCTTCAACATTCACCGCAGAAATTCTTCGAGATATACTTGGGTCTGAAGCAAAGCCTTCGTATACAAGATTTATTTTTTCATTGTTTTTCCCGAGAAACTTTGTTTTCCCTTTCGCCATCTCTTCATCAAAGGCTGTCAGAAGCGCAGAATTTTTCCCTGCCGCAAAACTAAAACGATTTAAATCTTCTTCCAATCTCAAATCTCCCTGAAGTCGCGCAAGGCGCGAATGTACCTGCCGAGTCTCCTTTATTTTTTTAGTTCTTGTTGACGGTCTCAACTCTGGAAATGTAGCAGAATTGTTTCTTCTGTCACGTAATTTTATTCTGCAAGCATTTGGGTCTTTTAGCATAGCAATAAGTAATTTTTTCAGATTTTTTGCATTTGTTTCTTCAGAGGTTTTACCTTCTTCTTTTGTGACGGCATATGCATTCGAAAGTGCTGTTTCAAGGTCTTTACGAATTCTTTCCACTTCACCTAACTGCTCGATCTTTTCTCTATACAGTGGAAGGCTCGTCAGAATTCTGATCATGATGTCACGATAATTTTTTGTTCTGAGAAGAAGGATCAGTCTTGCAATCAGGTCTTCTATATCGTCATGAAGAAATACGCCTAATTGAGTGCTTCTTTGTAAGAATCGACCTCTTATAAGGTCGATGAGTGCTCCTACCAAATGTGAAAGATATGGTTTGCAGAGAATTGCGCCATTCTCAGAATTATGTATTACAACGTACCCCAGATATTCTTCAGGGGCGTTGAAGATTCGTTGCTTCCTTGATATTTCAAGGAATTTCCAACTCGACCACACCATTTCATGCGCAGTTGATATTTTTCCAGCAGTTACTACTTTTGGTTTTTCTTCCAAAATACTTTCTCTCCTTTGTCTTCTGAGCATTTGTACATTTTGCCAATACAATGCATGAAATGTATTTTCAACGCAGGCGTCTTCAGCTACTCCTCTGTATGTTTTTGCCATTTGTTGTTCGCTTAATCTCGCCTTCTCAGGAAAGAATCCATAGGTTCCCATCTCGATTCGAACATCAATCATTCTCCTCAAAAGGACATCATCTGGGATCGCTCGAATTTTCTCAAAAATATCGCTAATTTCAGGATCAACTATGTCTCGTGGCGCTGAAGCAGGAAAACGACTCGGAGCGAGTCCTGTCTTTCCATCGTAAATCCCTTGAATAAATGGATGAATTCCATCACAAAACTCAAGATTAGTCTGGAATGTATATTGCGGTCGTAAATATAATCCCGCTCCTCTATCAAAGACATATCGCGTATCAGGATTTCCGGTATTTGGTGTAAACAGACGATGTAATGTCGGAGTTGTTTCCAAGCAGAGATTGCAGAGATTGTGTGTATTTTAAGCATAAAATACTGACAACTGCAATGTCTCCGTAGTCTTTCATGGTCTATGAAAGCAACTTCCTCATCACGTCATTCCCCATCCCTACAAATACGCCTCCTTCCTGTGCACCACATTCACAATGACGAGAATAACGACTTGTTTCGTTTTCTGGTCAATACGAAAAAGAACTCTATAGTCTCCAACTCGAAATCGATGAGTTGCTTCTTTAAAAATTTTTAATTTTTTCCCGTACCGAAAAATATTTTCTCTTGAAGAGGAGAAATATTTTACTTTGAGAAGTATCCTTTCTGCAGTTTCTGTATCTAGTTTTTGAAGCGCTTTTTGAGCCTTTCCTGAATATTGAACATGAATCATAATCCGTATTTTTTCATAAGTTCTTCTTGACTAATTGAGTCACCATTTAAATATTCCTGCCAAGATTCTTCCACCTCTTCTTCTAATGTTTTCTTGTACTGAAGAGGCTTCAGAATAATATTTTTGTCATCAAAAAATACTTGAAAACACTCAGTGCCGACCTTGTCCCTGATTTTCTTGGGAATCGTGACTTGTCCGCGTGAGGTAGCGTATACAATTTTGGTCATAAATAAGAAAATAAGTATTTCGGTAAATAGTATATTCCTATTTTCTTATTTTTGCAATAACTTCTTCATCACCGCATTCACCATTTCCGGATTCGCCTTTCCTCCAGTTCTCTTCATCACTTGACCAATAAATGAACCAAAGAGTTTATCTTTTCCACCTTCGTATTCTTCGACGAGTTTTGGATTTTCGGCAAGAACTTCTTGGCAAATTTTCTCCAGTTTTTTCTCGTCGGAAATTTGGCTCATTCCCTTTGATGTGACAATTTTTTCTGGATCTCCACCTTTTTCTTTCATCTCCACAAAAATTTCTTTTGCGATTTTTCCTGAAATTTTTCCGCTCTCGATCATTCCAATCAGTTTTCCAAGATCCTCAGCGGAGAAGGGGAGTTCAGCAAGTGATTTTCCGCTCTCATTGAGCACTGCGAGCACTTCAGAAATCATCCAATTCGCCGTTTTTTTCGGATTCCCAGAAATTTTTGCAACTGTTTCAAAGAAATTGCTTACCTCGAGATCGTTCACCAAAGTTTCTCCATCATTTAGAGAAATTTCGTATTCCGAAAGATATCGTTCCATTTTTTGAGACGGAAGTTCTGGAACTTCTTTCTTCAGTTTCGAAATATATTTTTCCTCAAATGTCAGTGGTGGAATATCTGGTTCTGGAAAATATCGATAGTCCATGGCTTCTTCTTTATTTCTCTGCGACAGCGTAATTTCTTTCGCATCATCCCATCCTCGTGTTTCCTGAACGATTTTTTCTCCTTTTTCTACAAGTTCAATTTGCCGATCTATTTCATATTCCAGAGCTTTTTCAATATTTCGAAATGAATTCATATTTTTCACTTCGACTTTTGTTCCCAATTTTTCGGCGCCTTTTTTTCTCACGGAAACATTTACATCACAGCGCATCATTCCTTTTTCCATATCGGCATCGGAAGTTCCGAGTGTTCGCAGAATTCGCTGTACTTCTTTGAGAAATGAAGAAACTTCTTTTGGAGTGCGAAAATCCGGTTCTGTCACCATTTCCATGAGCGGTGATCCGGCACGATTCAAATCGACCAATGTCATTCCATTTTCATGCGTCAATTTCCCCGCATCATTTTCGAGATGAATGCGATGGAATCGGAATTTCTTTTTTTCTCCTTCCACAAAAATTGTTACAGTTCCATTTACCGCAATCGGCTCATCATACTGAGAAATTTGGTATCCGCTCGGGAGATCGGGATAGAAATAACTTTTGCGATCAAATTTGGAAGATTTGGGAATAGTGCATCCCATCGCGAGCGCCGTAAGAACTCCTTTGTGGAGGGCTTCTTTATTGAGCACTGGAAGTGATCCCGGAAATCCGGCACAAACATCACAAATATGTTCATTTGGTTCTGCTTTCCACGTGTCATTGGAACATCCACAAAACATTTTCGTTTTCGTTTTAATGCGGGCGTGAATTTCGAGTCCCATAACGGATTCGTAAGCAGAGTGCATATTTTTTGAATAACATCCACGGAAATATTGCCAGATTTAGGCTCTTCTGTCATCCCAATATTCCTTTGTCATTCCCGCGAAAGCGGGAATCTCAATTGAAATCAATGAGAAAAGGAAAAGTAAATGGCATCAATGACTTTTTGAGGTTTTTCTTTATGGTAATTGAGATCTCGGGTCAAGCCCGGGATGACAAATACCAAAGAAGAATTTTTTCAATACACTTCTTTTAAATAGCAAGACTCACAATACACATTTTTCACATCTGATTCTGGAGGAATGCTCGACTCCACTTCTTTTCGGCACTTCGTACATTCTCTTTGAACAAGTTTTCTTGGTTTTCGGGAATTTACTCGATCCGTATACCTCTCATCGGGATGTTTTCGTGGAATTGGAATTCCGAATTTTCTGTAAAACTCGAGTTCTTGTTTGATAATTTTAAAAGGTTTTTTCGTTACTTCACACAAAATTGCCCAATTCAAAATATCATCGGGAACTTCTGAAATATATTCTGGAAGTTTTTCCGCAGGAATAATTTTTTGTGATTCGGGAACGCTCGGAATATCTTTTGACCAACGAATTCCTTTCTTCTGTGCTTCTTCTTCGGTGAGTGGATAATATTCCTGAGCTCTCGTTTGATTGTACGCAAATGGAGAAAATTCGATCGGGAAAAATTCTCCATATTCTCCTATCTTCCTCATGTGATCTCGTATTTTCGCTGCCAGTGCCTCATATTCTTCCTTTGAATATTGTTTGTTTAAAATGCAATATTCCGCCTGATTCATTCCGGCGCATCCAAAGAGATTTTTGGAATTTTGCGTAAAATCGCAATATTCCACATTTCGATTATCATATGCGAAATGACAGCCAATACAGTTGTAACCGTTGGAAATCGCGTGGCATTCATACATGAGTTCCGCCCAGCCAACGTGATAGACATCCATAGAATCTTTCATATCAATTGCGTCAAACATATACGTGCAATCTTCGGCATCGATTGTATCGAAAGAATAGATACAATTTTTTGTATTGAACAGAATATCACCTGTAGAATTTTCTGTGTTTACGTGATACAGCGCCGGATGAAGAAATTTTTCTCGTTTCATACGCTGATATTCTTTTTTCAAACTTTCCAGCTCTGAATGTGAAAGTGGAAAAATACTCTTCATTTTTTCCTTAAATTCTTCCTTCGTGTATTTGGTATTGTAAAAATAATATTCTGCATTTCTTAAATTCGAACTCATGAACGAATTTCTCGAATTGATGCAGTCATAACAAAACCATAAATTGTTACACCGCTTTATAAATTCTGAGAAAAAACACTGAAAGCTTTTTTCCGCGTAATACGTTTCATAGCATAATTCTGAGCCTTTTGTGATATACGAAGAGTCAAAGAGATCCCGTGAAGAAACGATCCAATCGGAATAATACACATCTTCCGATTCAAACGTAATTGCAGAAAGATAACAATTTTTATTTTTTCCGGAATGATTCGTGTATTCCGAATTTTCACTTTGTTTATTGACCAGTGAAAGTCTCGGAACTTCAAGTTGCAGTTCTCGAAATTGCTCAAAAAATGGCCGTGAAAAATCAAAATCTCTTCCATAACTTTTTGCATCCCATTTGTCCGACCACCAAAAACTTTGGTCATAAACCTTGAATGGAGAATCAGGTGGGTACATGGAAATAATACTTTTCCCGGTCGCATCGCATTTTCTTCTGAAAAAATGACGTTCATTGCGCCATGCAGATCTTCGTTGCTGTCTGCAATCTACACAAAACGATGGCTCAAGAACCGCAATTTTTTTATAAAATTCCTTGTCACGAATTGTGATTTCAAATGACGCCGAACAGTTTTTGCAGGTTTTTTGCATATGTATAATGAGTATATTTTTTTTCTCAAATTCTGTCGACGGATCTCGTCAACAGAATCGCATGTGTATTTTTTCGCAATCTTATGAGGAAAAACGTATACTTTCTTAGCAGCATATTTTTTCAATTTTATTTTTCCAAGTATTCTGAAAGTACATTTTTCCTTTTTTCAAAAATTCTATGCCTTCTGATCAAATTCAAAAAATTGCAGTTTTCAAAGGCAATAAAATTCGAAAAACCCTTCATGAAAATGAATGGTGGTTTGTCATTAATGACATCATCGAAACTTTAACCGATTCAAATGATCCCGCTCAATATTTTAAGCGTTTGAAAATGAGAGACAAAGAGCTTGAAAAACTCACTCACAAAGGGCAGGTACAAATTGTACCACCCCTTATGCTTGATATAGGAACAGAGGGGGGAATTCAGAGAATGTACTGTTGGAACACAGAAGGAATTTTTAGACTTATCCAATCCATCCCTTCTCCAAAAGCTGAACCATTTAAAAGATGGCTTGCGAAAGTCGGCTATGAACGGGTACAGGAAATTGAAGATCCTGAACTTGCGACCACCCCATTTTGTTACTTGTATTCATATTGCTTCCCAATTATCATATAAATATCAAGATCAATAACTCTCTCATATATGTATTATTCAATTGAAATCAATAATTTTAAAAGCATAAAAAATGCATCAATTGAACTTCCGTCTTTTGGTGCAGTAGTGGGTAAGAATGCTGCTGGAAAAACGAACTTAATCCAAGCAATACAATTTGTAAGGGATCTAGCGAAAGGAAAAACTGCTACAGATGCTCAAAAGGCAATAAGTCTTATTCCTCATGAACTTTTTAATTTCAATGATGGGAAAAACGAATTTGAGATAAAAATAATCCTAAACTTAAAAGACGAAAAAAAATATTTATTTTGTGTAAAGGTAAGCTTAATAAATGGTTCAACAAAACCCGCATCACTTTTCGTGGTCGAGGAGAAGTTATATGAAATAAAAGAAAACGGCGAAAAAGAGGTAGTATATTCTAGAGATAAAAATATTTTAAAAGACAAAAGTGATGGTACTATTCCTGTAGTTGTTGATATAAATAAACTCGCGCTTGCACTATATAAAACTCAAGCTACTGATTTAGTGAGAGATGTATTTATAAAAACTGTAATACCTAATATTGAACAAATAAATAATAGAGAATCTATTGCTCTCGGAAGTACTGAATCTGAATATGATAATCTCGCGAACATAATAGTGAATCTTCATCGTAATAATCAGAAAAACTATGATGATTTTCAAAAAATAATAAAAGCCCTTTTACCAAACTTTTCGTCTGTAGTTGAAATCCCATCAAAAACTGGAGAGGTAGCATCGCCTTCTGCGGAGAAAGAGAATTATTTAGTGGTACTTGAGGAAAGAAATTTAAAACAACAGCTTTCGATGCAATCAGTTTCTTCCGGAGATTTAAAAACTTTGTTACTCATTGCTACAGCAATGAGTATGGAAAATGATTCTATCTTGATAATTGAGGAAATTGAAAATGGGATTCATCCGAAACGTATCATCGAGCTTATAGAACGTTTAGAAAGAATATCAACAATTAAGACAATGCAAATTCTGTTTACCACACATAGTCCAATTGTAATCAATAGCTTATCGCCTCAGAAAATAGTATTAACAGATAGAGGAGCAGAAATGGGAACTCAATTTACTTTATTATCAAAAGTTGAACAAATAAGTGAGATAAAAAAATACTTGCAGGAAGGTGGGGGTTTAACAGACTACCTTTATACAAGTAATTATTGATAGTTATGAAAATAGGGCTTCTTTATGAAGGCGACTTCGACGAAAAACCTTTACAAATTATCATTCAGAGGATAATTGGAGAGATAAACCCGAATATTCGGAATATTGAATTTATTCTAAAACCTGCTCATGGAAGTATTAATAAACAAGTCGGAATAGCATTTTCCCTTTTTTATAGTGTGCATAATTGTGATATGGCGGTTTTTATTGCTGATAGTGATGGAAAACGGGATAAACAAAAGAAAATTAAAACTCAGGTAACAAAACACTGTATAAAAATTAAGCCTGACTCTAGAAACATTGTCGGTTGTCCAGATCCAGAATTAGAACAGTGGTTTTTAGATGAAGAAAATGCTATTAAAATAATATTCTCCTTAGAAAGAGAGGATGCATTGCCATATCCAGAGATGAGTCCTAAAGAGAGATTCCGAAGAATAATAACGGAAAATAACAGCGATATAACCACAACTCTGAGTGATATTTATGTTAAGAGTGCAGAAATCATGGATTTTAAGAAACTTGAAATGAGTAGCAAAAGCTTTGAAAACTTTTATGGTTCTTTTTGTAAGATTTCCAAAGTCATAAAACATATGTAATTTATTTTTTTAACCATGTCTCATCTTTTCAGACACATTATTCTCGGAATTCTCGCCAATGCGCTCGCGCTTTTTGTGGTGCAATATTTTTTAAAAGACAGCGGTTTTCTCATTGAGCCGGAGATAAAAGGTTTTATTCTTGTGGGATTTGCGCTCGGGCTTCTCAATACTTTTGTGCGCCCAATGCTGAAGCTCATAAGCCTTCCCTTTGTCATTCTTTCTCTCGGACTCTTTCTCATTGTCATCAATGCCATCATCCTCGGGATTGTGGAATATCTTTTTAATACTACGTTTCAGCAAAGTCTTGGAGTTACATTTCATGTGGGAGGCGGAATTTTCTCCTACTTTCTTGCAGCGTTTCTCCTCTCGGTTTTTAACTCCCTGACGCATTGGATTCTTAAGACAAAATAGAACACACTCATGAAAATTGCTACGTACAACCAAATGTTCGGGCTCAATGGAACTTCGTGCTCCAGAACACTTTTAGCCCATTTTACAGCGTATGTCCGAGGAAATGTGGCAAAAGTTGAGAGAAAGAGCGACATTATGAGAACAATTCAGGTAATTGAGGAGGCAAATGCTCACATTATTGGAATTTGTGAAGTTATTGGCAAGAAGCAGGAAGTGGAAATTGTCCGGGAACTCAGGAAAAATGGGTATCAATATTTTGCTATTGGAAATGGAAGAAAATCTCGTTATAAAAGATGGATTCTTAAGGGATTATTGGCCTCAAAAGATCCATACGAAATGGAAATTCTCGGATCGGGAGAATCTTTGGGATTTTCTCAGGAGGACGGAGAAGTTCTTCATGTATTTTTTCCAAAACAAAATTTCGATGTAATTTTTATCCATCTCCTTTTTCCGAGGGGAAAAATTCGCAAAAAAAGACATGCAGAAATAGTAAAGAAACTTATGGCTCATTTAGAGTTCGAGAGAAAAGGGAAAAATCTTCTCCTCATGGGAGATTTTAATATTCGCTACAAAACACTTGTGAAAAAATATCCATTTTTTCAAAGGTTTGTGAATCTTTCAGAATCTTTGAAGACGTGGAGTCCAAGAATTTTCACAAAAAAATTCCCCAGTTTTGATATCGATCATATTTTAGGAGATGGATTTCTCCTCAAAAATAATGGTCTTATTCATGGAGATTCGGATCATGAGCTACTTTGGGCGGAAGTGGAAGCACAAAACTAAAAGTACAAAAATATGTTTTGTGTTTTGTACTTTGTATTTTGTACTTTTTCTAGTTGCTCACAATGTGCCCATCCACAAATTCGAAGTCTTGAGGAGCAGTATTTCCTGAGGTTGCTTCTGAGGCTGCGACTGGAACTTTCTCGAGTCCCGCTGCCTTTTCTGACTCTTCTTTTGAAACTGATTTCTGGAGTCCAGATTCTGCTTGAGTGTTTATCAGAGCAGCGCTCGGAGCATCAGGATGGGTTTTATTCCAAAGCTGTAACACCTTTTCCTTGATATCTTTTTCCATTCCGGCAAATATTTCAAGGGACTGGAATTCATTCGGATTTTTAAATTGGAATACAAACATATTTCCCTGCGTTGTATCTTGTTTCCAAAATGTCTGAATCTGCTCATCGGTCAGACCTTCATGTTTGAGTGCTTCAATATCATCTGAGGACACAAGTCCATTTTTCTCATCAAATGCTGGAGAAGAAACAGTATTTGCGACGCTTTCCGAATTAACTGCGGATTCAATATCGCCGAGCACTCCTGTTTGAGTTTTTTCTTGTTCCGTGAAGTAAATTTCTCCTTCATTTTCATCCATTCCGCGGACACCTTTTTTGAAAACAAGTTCTGCTTTTCCAGACTCACTTTTCCCTGCATCCACAACGACGTGATCGCCTTGAACAAATTCGCCCATAATAATCGAGTCAGAAAGGGGATTTTCCACAAGACGCAGAATGGCTCTTTGAAGAGGACGTGCGCCAAATTCTGGATCAAATCCACCATTTTCGGCGATATGTTTCTTGGCGGCGTTGCTGATGTGGAGCGTAATATCTTTTTCTGCAAGAAGCTTTTTGGTTTTCGCGATCATGATGTCTACGATTTTTACGATATGTTCAATCGTGAGCGGTTCAAAGAAAATAACATCCTCAAATCGATTAATAAGTTCCGGTCTGAAGAATTGTTTCAATTCCGGTAATACTCTTTTTCGAAGAGAATCAAAGAATTTATCCTTTGCATCCACTTCTTTTGGCACTCCATTTTGATATGCTTCGGAAATAGTTTTTGAAGCAAGGTTAGAAGTACATACGATAATCGTATTTTTAAAACTCACGAGTCTTCCGTGATTATCAGTCACTCTTCCGTCATCGAGAATTTGGAGAAGAATATTGAATACATCAGGATTTGCTTTTTCCACTTCATCGAAAAGGACAATCGAATATGAATGTTTTCTCACCGCTTCAGTAAGTTCTCCGCCTTTTTCATATCCCACATATCCGGGAGGAGGTCCGAGAAGTCTTGAAACTGCGTGTTTCTCCATAAATTCACTCATATCAAAGCGAATGACGGATTCTTTTGTTCCAAAGAGATTCAGGGCGAGAACCTTACATACTTCTGTTTTTCCCACTCCTGTTGGTCCCATGAAGAGAAAAGAGGCAATGGGTTTCGTCGGATCTTTAATTCCGGCCCTGCTTCTTCTTACAGCCTGAGCGAGGGCATTAATCGCGATCTCTTGTCCGATCACATTTTTGTGCATTTCATCCTGGAGAGACATAAGTTTTTCTGTTTCTGATGTGCTGAGATTTTCGATGGGAACGCCAGTCCAACGAGAAATAATTTTCTGGAGATGTTCCGGCTGGATTTCATCGTGCGCTGTCGCTTTTTCATCACTAATCTTTTGTTTTTCTTCTTCGAGATTCTTTTGCTTTGCCTCAATAGCTTTTTCGAGTCGTGTAATTTCTTCAAGATTAATTACCTGTTTCGCTCGTTCTTCCTCTGATTTGAGCCTCTCAATTTCATGCTGAAGTTTCTTGATATTTTCCGGCATGGCAAGAGAAGGAATTTTACACATTACGCTCGCTTCATCGATGAGATCGAACGCTTTATCCGGAAGGAATCGGTCATTTACAAAACGATCTGAAAGTTTTACCGCAAGTTTGAGAATTTCATCACTAATTTTTACTTTATGAAATGCTTCGTATTTATCACGCACTCCCTGAAGAATTTCGTATGTTTCTTCAACGCTTGGTTCCGGAATAGTAACCGGTTGAAATCTGCGTTCTAAAGCAGCATCTTCTTCGATATATTGGTGATATTCACCCGTAGTTGTTGCGCCAATACAATGGAGTTCTCCCCTTGCAAGTGGCGGTTTTAGAATATTTGCCGCATCAGTGCTTCCTTCAGAAATAAGCGTGTGAATTTCATCGATAAAGAGAATTACATCTCCTTTGGAATTAATTACTTCCTTAATGACTTTTTGAAGACGTTCCTCAAATTCGCCTCGCTTGGAAGCTCCTGCCAAAAGAGAATTTATCGTCACCGCAACAATTCGTTTTCCTTTCAGAATATCAGGAACATTTCCGGTGACAATTCGAAAAGCAAGACCTTCAACAATGGCAGTTTTTCCAACTCCCGGTTCTCCGATAAGTACTGGATTATTTTTTCTTCTGCGAGCAAGAATATGAACTGTTCGCTCTATTTCTTGTGAACGACCAATGACGGGATCAAGCTTTCCTTCTCGCGCCTTGGCGCAGAGATCTTCTCCGAATTGATCGAGACATGGCGTTTCTCCATTTCCGGTGAGTACATCTTTTTCTTCTCCATGACCAACAACACTTTCTACTACTGAATCTGCAAGGTCCATTTCAATTCCAAATTTTTTGAGAGTTTGGGCAGCAACTCCTTCTCCTTCACGAATAAGCGCGAGAAGAAGATGTTCTGGATTTGTTGCATGATGATTATATTTTCTTCGCTCTTCGTCCGCAAAAAGAAGCGCTTGTTTCGCACGTGGCGAAAAAGTGAGTTTTTTCGGATCTTCCTTTCCGAGGTTTAATCTTTCGCGTACAAATTGTTCGAGTTCGTCTGGACGTACCTGGAATTTCTCAAACATCTGTTCCATAACCTGATCTCTTTTCATGAGAAGCCCAAGGAGAAGATGTTCGGTATCAATATCCGGCGCTTTAACCGTTTTTGCCTCTGAACCAGCAGCGATAAGCACTCTGCGAAGGCTATCAGAAAAATACTGATCTATTGCTGCACTCGATGCCGGAGCGCTTGAGCTTACTCGTGCTGTTTGAGGAGATGCTCCTTTTCCTGCAGAATTTGTAGGAGAAGTTGGATTTCCAGACCTTTGTGACGACTGCTCTGGCGTATTGTCGCTTTTTTTGGAGAAGAACATAGATCAAAGATAAAATGTATTTTTGTGTTAAAAATGGAATTTCTCTAGAGTTTCATAGCATTCTATCACATTTTTGAAGATTTTGGAAGGGGAAAGTGCGTCAATTACAAATTACGCGATCTTATTTTCATCATCCTGAGAAATAGCCGTAATATTCTCTTCTTTTTCCTCTCGTTCAATTTCTTCCTCAATATTTATTTTTTTTGGATTTGAAGCCGATTCCTCTTTGTCATCATCCGCAGAAACATCTGGAAAATTCTGAGCTTTTGTATTTTTTTGATTTCCACCACTTCCACTTTTCTTCTTATCCTGTGGATCAGAATTGTCATCATCGGGTGCATTCAGATCTTTTTCTTCTCCCTCGTTTCTCAGCGCTTTTCTCTCGGAACGTTTTTCTCCAGATGTAGCGGAAATGTTTGTATTCAGATTTTCCTCAAAATTTTCCCCAAATACTGGTGAAATTTTCTCGCTTGAAATAGATTCAATTTCACCCTCTCTTTCGAGTTTTTCTTCTGTTTCATTTACTCCTAATTGTCCTTTCGATTCGGCTCGGTTTGGGGGTTCGTATTCTCCGGAATTTTCACTATCTTCAAAATCAAGTTCTTCATCAAATGTCTTCATCTTTTTCTTTTCATGCGTTCTTTCAACGTAGAGATCGCTGTCATCTTCCGGCTCGCCTCCGGTATCCGGAGTATCTGATGGAGAAGCTAAATCGAGAGCTGCTGCCATTTTTGGACCATGAGTTCCCTGTGGCGCATCAACTTGTGGTGGACCTTCTTTTCCGAGGGCTTTGAGTTTCTCCTCTTTCTTCGCGTTTTGAGGAGGAATGTCCGGACCTTTTTCAGGCACTCCATCTTCTGGTCCTTTAGGAGAACTTCCTGAAACCATTTTTTTGAGAGCGTCTTCTCTTGATTTCTGGGTGACTTCCTCAGCGACAGGACTTTTGGAGACAAGTCTTTCTTTTTCACGCTCCAACGATTTTGCTTTTTGCTCACTTTCAACTTGTTCACGAATATTTGCGTGGCTCACAAGCGAAGATTTTTCAATTTCTTCGTGAGCTTTTCCGACAGCAGTTTTATGTTCTGGAGATGATATATCCGGAGCAGTTTGCGTAACATGCGTTGTCCTTCTTTCTGTCGCAATGACATCTGCGTGAACTTTTGCATTGGCACTCACATCTGCTTTTGCCTTTACATTTGCGGTAATATCAGCAGTAGCATCGATTTTTCCTATTGCTTTTATGGCAATCGTATCTCCCCGTTCTGCGCGTTTCTGGATCTCGCTTACGATACGATCTTTTTGCGATTCCATTCGGGCAGATTTCATATCAACTGACTTACTCAGCGTTTGTGATGCCTGGAGAATATTCAGAGTGTTAATAAGGTCTTTTGTACTCGTAGTTTGGTGCGTACTTGTTTCCGTTTTGGTGGATTCTCTCGTTCCTGCTTCTCTTGTAACTTGCTGTGTCGAAATCTGATTATCCTTTTCAGTTTCTTTTCCTTGTGAATCGGTATGAGCCACTACAGTTACGGGAACAGGAGGCATGTTCGTCAAGTCTGTTTTTAAGGTTGGCATCTCGCTCAGTTCTGTTTTTATTGGTTTTTGGAGTTCTGGTTTTTGTGGAGGTTCTTGAGTCGGCGTAACTGTAAGTGGTCCTTCTGGAGTAAAGAATTTTTTCTTTTTTTCGAAAAATTTTGCACTGAGTGTTGGCATTTCTCCTCGAATATATCTCGTGAGCCAGAAGGGGAGAATTACTGCCATATAGAGCATCATGAGTGCAGAGATATATTTCATCACCTCTCGTGGCGTATTTAAATAGCCCGAAGTAACTCCGGGAGCGGCGACATACAAATTTGTCGTGTTGGGAAAGATGAGGCTACTCGGAGCATTGTATGCACTTTCAAGTGGTACTCCGGTAAGACTCCAGATATTCACGACTATATATAGTGTCATCGCGAGAATTGGTCCGATAAGAAGCCATCTTGCATAGAGCCATACCCAATATCTGAAAAGGAATCTCGTCGTATTAAAGAGCGCAAGTACGAGAAGGAATGGGGAAAATATGAGGAGAAACCAGAGAATTACGTATCTGAAAAGCAGGATCATGGCGATGAGGAATTGTGCAATCGCGCCGAGCCCGATGAGTGTGAGATTGAAATATGTTCGTTCTTGAAAACGATCAATAAAAAGATCATCTTTCATGACAAATTTACTTTGATCATTTACCGTCAGATCATCTCCAGTTGGATAATCTTTTGAAACGTAAATCGTTTTTTGAAGTCCAACAAATCCTCCGTAATCGATATCGTACGCGGAAAGAATATCAGATGCCGAAATTCGTTTTGTTTTGAGTGAATTTCGAAGAGCATCAAGTTGGGTTTGAATTCGTGTTCTCTCTGCATCAGAAAGACCAGGCTTAGCAAGTTCCCCTCCGTACACTTGTATCGCACTTTGTACTTCACTATCGCCAGCTTCTTGTTTCACGAGGAGTGTTCTCTGGAGAATATTCGTTCCATCAACGAGAAGACGAGTGAGAGGAAGTGCAAAATATACACAAACTCCTCCAATCACAAAAAGAATGACCATTCGTTTCAGTTGTTCTTTGGCAATGATCATGGAAAAATTCCAGAGAAGTGCGATGATAATAAGCGCGAGAATGAAAAATCCATTCACGATATTGAGCGCTTTATTATAGACAAGCGTGATTTTTTCATTTCGAAATCCAGTTTCGTCAATCGCGAGAGCCCAGTCGAGAAGTGATGTCGTTCGAATTGCAAAATTTCCCACCATCGTCACGAGTTCACTGACTTCCGCATTCACTCCTTGCACGAGCGGATCATCAATGGTTGCGCGAATAACCGGCTCACTTGCGTCAGAAAGAACGATGAGATCAATTTTTGCATCACCACTTGCTTCACAAAGTCCATTCTTCATGATCGGATTTCCAGTAGTTTTATCTCTTACAATTTCTCCCTTTTCATCGCGCATTTCTACTTGGCATCCATATCCGAGAATTTGGTCTGGATTTGTCGTATCTATTTTTTGCGGCTCAAGAGGTTTGGCGATGGAGGTCGTTATTTTCCCTTCAGTGGCCAGAGAAAGATAATTCTGATAAATTCGGTATGGATTATCCGGCATGATTTCCGAATTCACAATTTGTTTTTCAAATTCATCATATTCTGCTTCTGTACTTCCTCCGCAAAAAGGCATAATTTTTGGAACTTTATTGGCAACCAAAATTCGTTCATCGATGATTCGGACTGGAGGAACAATAAATTCTCCCGCGAGCATTTGTTCGTACACATTCACTTTTTTGTCTTTTATGATTTTTTCCGGAATATCTGGATCTGGATTTGGCCACTCAAAATGACATTCAAGTGGAGTGTCTCTGAGTTTTAAAGCTCCAAGAGCCGGATCAATATCAAGACCGTGCGTTTCTGTGATTCCAAGAGGAGTTCCCGCCACCACATCAGTTATCGTTATTTTGATCGGGTAAATACTGCTCGTCCATTCATCCCCGTCATACGTATTTTTGTGCACATGAATTTCTACATTTCCCGCAAATGCAAAACCATTTCCAAAAGAAAGGAAAAGCAGAAGTGAACCAAAAATGTATTTGAGAATAGATTTCATTTATATATTTGTTTTACTGTGGGAAATTTTTAATTTAAAATTTTGAAATTTTTAAATAAATCTTAATGCCTAATTTTTAATTTCTAATTTTTTTTTATTTTTGCCGTGTTAAAAAAGTTTTCATCTTTAGAAATTAAGATTTAAAAATTAGAATTTATTTAGTCCCGCATTGCGGGATAAAATTTCAAAATTAAAAATTCTCCTCCTTTCTTTTCTTCCTGAACAAAATCCCAACTCCCAAAAGTGCCGCTATGACAACTCCTCCGAGAATATACAGAAGAGAAGATCCAGATGCCTCAGAAACTTGAGAAGGAGTCGAATTTTGCTTTGGATCGGTATTTGTCTTTGGAATCGTAGTTGAACCTTCATTTACATATGTACTTCCAATATTGTCTTTTTGAAAGGGAATTTCGACGTATTTTTCATCTTTCTGAATCTTCAGGGTACTGCCTTCCGGCGCGTTAAACACGACATAATTTCCATTCTCATCGGATTCAAACTTATTGAGGAGTTTTCCGCTCGAATCCAAAAGGAGTATTTCAGCATTTGGATCAGTTTTTCCTTCAGCCTGAAGTCCCGGAAGCACTCGTGCTTTGAGAGTATCGGGAGTTCCGTCATCCTTGAGAATATCTCTTCCAAATTGATCATATGCTTTGAGGAGAAGTGTATGTTCGCGAGCTGGATTCACTGTTCCTACAGGAAGAAGAAAACTAAAAGCTCCTTTTGCGTCGGTATTTCCTTCCCAGAGTTTATCGTCATTTTCGTCCTCAAGAACAAGTGCAGAATATGGTCTATGAAATCCTTGTCCGAATACTTGGCTTTCCTGCCAGAGCACTACGAGTTGCCTCTTATTTCTCTGTTCAACTGGAATTTGTCCTGCTGCAGATGCAAGAGTGAACTCTGCAAAGCACATCAGCATGAAACTGATGACGAAGATGCCGCGAAAAATATGTGAGATTGATTTCATGAGAAGACAAAAGAGATCAAAGTATTGAAAGAAGATTTCCATTTTCATCTTCAGCTGTGTACGTTCCCAGAGGAACAAAGAATGAAAATTTTCCCTGGGGAGTGGCGATTTTCTCGTCAACTATATTCCCTGTACTCGCATTCTTCAAATACACTTTTTTGTTCGGCGGCGCATTTTCTCCTCGCACCGTTGGATCAATTGGAATGTCATAGTGGAGGATTTTGTCAGCAATCAAAATATTTTCGAGCGGATCTCGGCAATAGACATCCGTATAAATTCCATCACCGTTTTTCCGAATGTTTTCGCATTGTCCTAAAAGTGCTTTTGTTGGAAAAGTATAGGTAGTATTTTGATTATTATTGATGGAAAGCACTTCGAGAACGTATTTTCCGGGAGCGGCGAAGAAGCTGAAAAATCCATCACTTCCCGTTTCTTGAATAAGTTCGTATGGATTTTCGACTCCTTGGCGATTGATGGACAGTCCCGAAAGTCGTACTTCTGCATTTTTCACGGGTTCTTTTGTCCATGAATCATATATGGTTCCGTACGGTTCGGTTTCAATATTGAGAAGTGGGGGAGTCATCGCAAGCGCCTGAGTCTTAAAAAATGATGCATCACGATTTGCTCCCAGATAGAGCGCATTATCATCCTGACTGGAAGCAAATTTCGTATCATCCGAAAGGTATGTTGCAAAAATAGAATGCATTGTTGATGCTGGATTCAAACTCAAATACGAAACATCTGGGATTTCAAAAACCCCATTTTGATCTGCTTTTGCGGTCATTCCTCTCATTTCTACTTCTATTTTTGCATTCGTATATTCTGGATATGTGGCTTCTCCATTTTCTATTTTTATTTCCATTCCTCCGGTCGGTGTTGTCGCGGCAAAAAGATATCCCGCATCATTTGTTGCACTTTGAAGATCAACAGGAACTACACTTTGATCTTTTCCATCGATTGTATTCATTCGTTGAATTTCGAACAGACTGAAATAATACGTTTTTGAAGGATCAAATTTTTTCCCATTGTCATCAATGATATCTGTGAATGGAACGGTAATTTCAGTTATTCTGGGATCACTGATCGCAAGATCAATTTTATGGCTTACTTCCGGATTTCTCGTGACTCCGAGATGCTGTAAATATGGATGATCAGATTCCGATTCATCTGCCACGTTGTACCAAATTTCGTACGTTTCAAAATCATCGACGAGAACATATTCGTTGTGAATTGCGTATTTCCCTGATGGAGGCTTAAAACATGTTGGATCACAAATGGGACTTGGAGGACACTCTCCCGGATCAGGCGCCGATTTCGTGCCGCCTTCGCTTGCATTGTCATCTTTACCTTTTGGAGGATCTGTTTTTTCTTTTCCAGCACGAGCAGCAATTCGTACATAGTCATTCCAGTCACGGAAAGTCTCTCTTTCTGCAATCCTTTCCCTTTTTTGCTCGACAAATGAAATTGGAGGATGATGCGGATTTTCTTCTCCATTCACCTTCACTTCCATCCAAAGAATAAATTCATAAATTCCTTTTGGAAGAGGCATTTTATAGTCAATACTTACGTTCGGATTGTTCACTTTGTTTCCTATTATTTTCCCATCCAGATCTTGCCAGAAATATGTGTATCCGACATCATATTCACAAGTGGCATCAACCTGTACTGGAACAGGATAATTAAGACATCTGTCTGCTCCAGGGGGGCACTTTCCTGTGTTTAAATCACAAGCTAGATTCCAATGTTGTATGTATGTACATGAAGTAGCGTAATCATAATTAACAGCTCTTCCACTTATAGAGTGTTCTGTTGAATGAATATTTTCTGCACCTTGAGGAACTTCGTTTGGAGGTATTAGTTCAGGAACAAAATTACGAGGATTTTTTTTGTTATCAATAAATGAAAGAGTGACTTCTTTATTTCTCTTCACGACTTGTGAATAATCAATTTTATTCTCATCATTTTGAAAATGCGGGACCTCAGTCTGTCCATCCATATTTCTAATGGAATTTACCGCATATGTTCCCTGCTCAAGATAGTTAAATACTGGTCTTGGATTCCACGCAAATGTAATACTGTCGCCAGAAATTTTGTCGATATGAAAATTCGAAATTTCTTCCGGCATCGGAGTCGTAATATACGTCGATGCAGTTTTATTTGGACCAACTGTTCCCTGAATATCAAACGTAGAGTCAATTGGCTTATGCTTTTCAATGAGCTCTGCAATCGCTTTACTTTCTTCTTCGGCAGTAATAGCAATTTCTTCTCCTCCTTTTGGTTTTGTAATAGTTCCGTAAAGAGTTTTTTGAGAATATGTGAGCCCTCGATCTTCAGCCGCAAAAATTGGTGCGGAGGCAGAAAATGTAATGAGAACAGCCAGAGAGAGAGAAAGGAGTTTTTTCATTGAGTGGGAAATTTTTAATTTTAAATTTTGAAATTTCAAAATAAATATTAATGTCTAAATTCTAATTTCTATTTTCTATTTTTTTTGTTTTTGTCGTGTTTGTTTTTGAAAAGTTTTCATGTTGAGAAATTAAGACTTAAAAATTAGAATTTATTTAGAAATTTTAAATTTCAAAATTAAAAATTATTCAAGTGATACAGAAATAATATCCGAAAGCACTGCTTTTCCCGTCGCTTGATCTTTTTGAACTTCGACTTCGACTTCCTCAGAAAGAAGATTTTTTCCGAACTGATCCAGAATTTTTGTGATGACATATTTTCCCGGAGAAACATAAAAGCTGAAGTTTCCATTTGGCACTGTCCAAGCAGAATCAATTTCTTTTCCTCCTTCAGAAAGAACCACTTTCATGCTTTTTTCTCCTCCGATAACATTTCCTCGAAGCGGAGCTTCAATCGGAATATCGCGATGTTGAATTTCTTTTCCGACTTCAATCGGAAGATTTTTTTGGCAATAAATATCGGAAAAAATGCTGTCCGTCCCACAATTGAGATTTTTTTTATTTTTAATATCATCATCAGAAATTGGTGGATATGAAGTACTCGGATACACAAAGTTATTCGTCCTTCCATTGACTTCAAGAACATCGAGAAAATAGATTCCCGGTTCTACGAGAAATGAAAAAAGCCCATCATCCGATGTCTTTTGCACAGATGAAAATTTCTCTTCAAAGCGAATGAGATTTCCATTAAGTGCTACGTGAACATTTGGAACAATCTGTTTTGTGTGAAAATCGAATACAACTCCATACGGATCTACTGCCTGAGTAAAACTGACCGCAGAAGAAACAAGAGTGTTGATGTTAAAAAATGTTTTCTGAACTCCTTGAGAACCGAGAAAAAATGTAGAACTTTTATTTGAAGTTTGCCTCGTATCATCAGAAGGATATGTTCCCGTAATAAAATGATGCACGGCAAAACGATTCATTTGCATTTTTGGAATCGCAATAATTTCATCTCCATTCACTCCTGTTTTGAGTGTTCCATTCACATCACTCACAATCGGATCATTTGTGTATTCTCCTTTCCTCTCATAAATTTCCCATTCTACTTTTTCCGGAGATGGAATTTGCCTTACTGCTTTTCCCGAAACAGAATCTTGAGTAAGCGGCGGAACATAGACTTCATTCGTTGCGGTAATCATGTGTCCGAGAATACTTGGACACGGTTTTGTTCCTCTCCATTCTGTCACTGCATCGACAAAGCAGTGATCTTGAGAAACGGGAGCTTCAGTGTCAATCGGATTTGTAATAAATTTTGGAAGTTTGATTTGTCCGCCTTCCCGAAGTTCAAAAATGGAAAAATAATATCCCTTAGTGGGATCAAGTTTCCCTGGATATTCATCGTACTTAATTTCATCTTTTTCGAGTGATGGATCTTTGATGACTTTAAGAAGAATACTATTTTCTCTCGTCACGCCTTCTTGGGCTAAATATTTTGATTCTTCTAGAGCGCGAAGTTCATACTGATCGAACGCATCAACGAGAACAGTTTTATCTTTGATCGGATAAAATGCGTAGGCAAAATATGTCGTTGTATCAACAAATTTCTTTTTTGCACGTGCGTAATTGGAATATGTGAAAACGTACATGGAAGAATAGGAATTTTGTGTGATATTCGGAAAATATTTTCCTGGGGAAATGATTTTGTCTTCCCAGAGTTTTTCTAATGGCATTTCTGGAACAGGGTCAATGTACGGTTTATAAGCGTCAGGATTATCAACAAAAAGCTTGTGATATTCAATTTCTCTCAAATCAGTTGTGAGAAGTGGTTTTGGTCCTGGAGTTTCATCAGGATTTTTTTGAGGAAGCGGTCCGCGTTCATAAAGCCAGCCTCCGGGAGTGTATTCCGGTTGGCAATGCGACTGATCTGTCGGGCAATCACATGGAGAAGGATTACTTGGATCATTCGAACAGTTCGCATGAGATACCATAAGATCACCAAGATGAAGATCATGCACAGCAAAAAGATTATCTTCATCAGCGGCAAGACCGAGAGAAGGATCTTTTACGACAAGTGTTTCTGGTTCGCCTGCCTCTCCCAAGGCTTCTGGAATATGGCAAATAGGAATGGTGTCAGTTTCTATCCTTCGAGAACACTGTGGATGAAGCAATAAAGTATTATTATCAATTTCGTAAGATAATGTCTGGATATTTCCACCACGATCAGTCCACGTGTTTCCTGGAAGCGTAAGATCTATTTTTGCTCGCTCATCTCCCTGGACTGCTAAATGTGGTTTTACAATTTCGTGGTAGACCGTAAATTTTTTGGAAAGTTCACAGTTTTGCGCACTCGGAACATTCCCGTCTGGACAAGGTCCATTTATGAGGTCATCTGGGTCGGTACTTGTTGGTATTCTTCCGAGTTCTTCTCCGTCTTTGGGAATGCATCTCGTCTTGAGCATTTCACAAGTTGTTCCCACGTGAGAAAATTGTTCATCTGCATATTCCTGAGTAAAGAGAGTCCGTGGTCTCCACGAAAGTTCAACCTTGTTTGGATCAATAATTTTCCCATCAAAATTCGTAATCACCTCATCAGAGTTCGTATTTCCATCTGTTCCGGGAACAAGTGCCCAAGCGTAGAGATTAATAAATTTCCCCTGCTCAGCGGTGCCATGAATTTCAAATGTTTCCTTGTCTGGCCAAATTTTTGGGTCGACAAATGGATTGATGGTAATGGGAGAGCTCGGATTTGGCAGGCTGACGTGCACATACTGAAGTTTCTCTTCTATTTCAACAGAATAGGCAGGAGAAGCGAGAAAAATTCCTCCGCACACAGCAAAGATAGCGAGTATTCCGACAATGTTTTTTTGTGTTTTATGAAAATGCATTTCGCTCAGACAAATTTTAGAGTACAGAATTCCCTCTATTGTACCAAAAATAGTGGCAAAATACAATCTGATCGCCCTTTACTGCATATGCTTTTGAATAGTTTTCCTTACAGATTCGATCTTCTTTTTTACCGCTTTCTGAAGAGGTTTTGACCTTTTCTCGATATTTTCTACGAGAGATTCGAGCTCAGTTCGAGCCCTCTCAGAAAGTTCCGATCCATGTTTTTTGGCAATTTTCAAAAAATCACTGAGCTCAGCATTTCCTGAATCAATAAGACTTCGTACTTCTTTTCGAGAAAAAAACTTTTGCACTTCGTCACTCGCATCTTTTGATGCCGCAAGAAGTTCCTTTCCAAAAGTACCAAGTTTGTCGGAACTCCTTGAAAGCTCTCTTCTGAGCTCAGAGCCTTTTTTTGGCGCAAAAAGCATCCCGAGAGTAATGCCAGCGAGAACACTTGTAAGAAATCTCAGTGGTTTTTTCATGGAGTAGGGGATGAAGTGGGGGAAATAAGCGAATCAACCATGTATTGGAGATCCTGAAGAGAGGCTTGTTCTGAAGCAATGAAGCGGAAATGTGATTTTCCATCTCGCGGAAGCAGAATCTCACGATCAGATTTTATTTCTTTTTCTTTTGCACCGTCAAGAATTTCGATTTTTAGGACAGCATTCGCTTCTTTGACGGGAGCAGAAGTTGTAAATGCCACCGTGGAAATGGTGCCATTCACACCTCCTAAATTCGCATAATAATAATTTTTTGGATATCCTGCGGAAAAATTATAATACGTACTTTCATAGAGGCTATAGCCTGCTTTAATGCTTGTTTTTTTCTGCCCTTCTGCTGAGAAAACATCTTTTGCCTTTCCTGCCTGAAGGTTTTGTCCTGTTTGAAGCTTCCAATCTGACTCTTCGCCGGGAACAAAAAACGCTTTTTCTGTAAGAGAAATTTCAGGTCCAGACGCATCATACAAAAAAAGTATTTTTCTTTTCATTGTTGGATCTTTGGAGTTCACGTACTCCACAGATACTAAGTTCCCCTCAGAAAATTCATAGAGTTTTATCGTCCACAGAGCGCCTTCTGGAGCTTTTTCTGGCGATAAAGAAGAAAGATTTTCCAAAATATATTTTTGTACTTTTTCCTTTTCCGCATCGGTATTTACATTTTCTGTTTTCAGTGTTTCTTTTAGAGCAGGAAGAGGCTCTTCTTTTTTAGGAGCACTTTCTGGAGGAGGAACTGGTTCTATTTTTTTCGGAGTCGGCTCAGGAGTCTTCTTTTCTTCTTTTTTGGCCACTTCCTCTTTTTTAACTTCTTTTGGAGGATTCTCAGCTTTTACACAAATTCCTTTTGATTTGGAATCGTCTCCAGAAAGTTCACATCGAAATCCCTCTACACATTTGAGTCCAATCTTACCGCCACATTCACCAGCTTCTTCACGAACAGAAGCTGAGGAATTTTGAGAAAATTTCAGAGAAAGAAGAACATCATAAAAATCTGATTTTTGGTCATCATTTCCAGTAAAGTGAATGACAATAATTTCGCTTGTAATGGGAATATATATATCAACTTTTGTAGAACCGCGGACAAACCTGAATGCTCTTTTTTCTCCAACAGAAATTTCTGTTCCGCTGCCCTGCTCAGTAGCATACATAATCGCTTCAGGGCTATTTGAAGGGAATTTTTGAAAAGTAACGATTGGGTCTGTTTCTTTTTTGTTTATGAAAAGAGCGAGTTGCTGATCTTCCTCAAGATAAACCCACTTGGGAGGGAGAATAATTGAAAATGCAAACTCTTGAGAAGTATATGTTGTTTCTTTTGCCGAATTTGGAATATCCAAAAAGTCGATTGTGTATACTTTTAAATTCGGAATGGAAGCGCCTTCAGGTGTTTCTTTTTCTCCCTTCACTCGAACTTTTCCTTCATCTCCGTACTCATCGAGATCTCCATATTCAAAATCAAGAGTATAGAGATTTTGTCCCTGATCATCCGTGAGAAAATATGTTTTCTTTCCGAGAAGCACATCTTGAGATGCGACGCCAACAATATTTCCCTCTGCCGTTACAATTTCTGGTGTATTTGATATCTCTTCTTTTGGAGGGGTTTCAATAATCCGATCATCGAGAGAAAATGGCTTATCTCGACCAAATAAAGCATTAATATTGCATGAAGAGAGAACCCCTAAAGATGTAACAAGAACAAAAAAAAGAAATTTTTTCATAGACAAAAACAAAGATGCCAGGGAATTCTCACACAAACAAAAATATTTTTCAATTTCCAATTTTTTGAAGTTTCGGGCAAACTTTCTCCATGAAGACAGATTTTTTACTCCTCGGCTCAGGGATTGCCGGTCTTTCCCTTGCTCTTAAGCTCTCAAAACTGGGAGAAGTTGTTATTCTCACGAAAAAAGTTATTACTTCCGGTTCAACTGGTCTCGCTCAAGGAGGAATTGCGGGCGTGAGAAATCCTCAGGAAGATTCACAGGAGAAACATTTTGAGGACACGATGAAGGCGGGATCATATCATAATTCAGAAAAGGCAGTTCGACTTCTTGTAACCCATGGCGAAAAAGCCCTTAAGGATTTGGAAGAGTGGGGAGTCCATTTTGATTTTTCACTCCATCGCGAGGGAGGACACACCTATGCGCGAATTTTTCACATCGCTGATGAAACCGGGAGAGTTGTTCAGGAGATTCTTGCGGATGAAATACGAAAACATAAAAATATTCAAGTCATTGAAAATGCGTTTGCACTTGATTTGCTCACATCCAATGGAGAAGTGTATGGAGTTCAATATTTTGCTGATGGAAAAGAATCATTGTGTTTTGCACAGAAAACAGTTCTTGCCACGGGAGGCGCAGGGCAGATTTACGAAAAAACAACAAATCCGAGCATTATTACAGGAGATGGAATGGCGATGGCTCTCCGTGCGGGGGCGCTCCTAAAAGATCTCGAATTTGTTCAATTTCATCCTACAGCTCTTGATATGCCTCGAGATCCGATGTTTCTCCTTTCTGAAGCTCTTCGCGGAGCAAGTGCAAAAATAAGAGACGAGAATGGGGAGCAGTTTGTGGATGAAATGGCTCCACGTGATCATGTTGCACGGAGTATTTTTCAGAAGCAAAAAATCGGTCATCATGTTTTTCTCGATTTTCGCCATGAAAATGAAGATGTTCTCAAGAAAAAATTTCCTATGATTTTCGAAAATCTCCTTTCTTTTGGAAAAAACTTAGCAGATGACCTCATTCCAATTGCTCCTTCTGCACACTTTTTTTGTGGAGGAGTAGGAACGGATATTTTTGGCAAGACCAATCTCAAAAATCTTTCTGCAGTTGGCGAAGTAGCGTGCACCGGAGTTCATGGGGCGAACAGGCTTGCCAGCAACTCGCTCCTAGAAGGAGTCGTTTTTGCAGACCAGATTTTTGAAGACTACTCTTCAGAAAAGAATATTCTCCGAAATCGAATGCACCCTTCGGAAAAAGAATTTCCTCCCGTTTCTTTTCACCCCGAAACTCCTGAAGACAGAAGAATTCGGAAAAAAATCCAATCACTCATGCAGCAGTGTGTTGGCGTTGTGAGAAAAACCTCAGAAATGGACTTTGCTCTCAGAGAATTAGAAAAATTCACTCCCGAAGGAACTGAAACAAAAAATATTCTTCTCGTGGCGAAAGCCATTGCGAAAGCTGCTTTTTCGCGGAAAGAATCACTTGGCTGTCATTTTGTCGAGAAATAGGATGGAGGACCAGAGATTTGCTTTTTTTTATGAAACGCAGTAGAATAGTATGAAATATATACACATAATCAATGACGAATTTTCAACTCATCGAAAGAGTTCTTCTCCATCAGCCAATTGCGGCATTTTTTAGTATTTTGCTCGTATTTGTGCCAATTTTGGTGTGGATGTATATCTTTAATCAAAAGGGCAAGCAGAGTAGAAAAGTGATTTTCATTACTTTTCTCGCCGGAATATTCTCCGCGATTATCATGTTCATTTACCAATACTTTTGGGAAATGAGTCTTAATTTTGGCTTTTTTGAGCTCAAACCAATTAATTTTCAACAAAATTTTGCAGTACTTACTCGTGAAAAATTTTCATCATTTGCAAGTGTGGGCATTTTGTCGATATTCGCTGTTTCCATGTCGATTGGATTCATTGAAGAATACCTGAAACACTGGGTCGTAAAAAAAGCAGATCATAATTTCTTTAATAGTGTGGATGATATTATTGAGTGTTCCATCATCGCAGGACTTGGATTTGCTTTTACAGAAAACATTATTTACCTTTTTCGAGAACTTTTGTATGGCGGGATAAGCGATAAATACTTCTCCCTTTTCTTTTTGCGTTCGATTTTTGTGGTTTTTGTGCATATTCTTTGCTCCGGAATTTATGGATATTACTATGGAATCGGATATTATGCAGGACCAATCCTTCAAGAAAAACGTATGGCGGGAAGAGACAAAATAATACCAGAGATCCTTCATCGAATTATTCATCTCAAAAAAACTCGAGTTTTCCATGATGAAATGGTTGCTCTTGGGCTCATTATTTCGACACTTATTCATGGAATTTTTGACTTCTTTATGTCGGCAAACTGGACACTCGGAGGACTTCTCGGGATTGAGTCGCTCGATAAAATTGGAGTCCATACTATTGTCCTTCCTCTTTATCTCGTCATTGGATTCAATTATCTTTCTTATCTTCTGGATAAGAAGGAAGATCACAAGAAATTTGGACATCTCGTTATGAACGAGGAATACGTGAAGTAGAGGAGGATGAAATGCTTTCAGAAGAATTTTACGACTGATATGCGTTTACGGCTGCGCCGACGGCATAGCCAATAAGCGCTGCAAGAGTTGCAAAAATAAGCATTTCCATTCCTGCTCTCAGCCAATTTCTTTTGGAGTATTTTGTGGTGTAGACTCCGAGGAGAAAAAGTCCAATGAGAGTGAGAAGAATTGAAAGAGAAAGTGCGAAACTTAATTTTGTTGAGAATACATAAGGGAGAAGGGGAACGGCTCCTCCAAGAACGTACGCTCCCGACATAAAGAATCCTTTCTTCCAGGGATTCTCAAGGCTTTCAGGAATGATTTGAAGTTCTCGATATGCCATTTCTTTTAAAATAAGATCTCGATTCTGTGATGCGACCTCGGCCATTTGTTTTGCAAGTTTTGGCGGCCATCCATCCCCCGTATACATTTCCACGAGTTCTTCACGCTCTTCGTCCAAAAAGTAATCTATTTCATATTGTTCCTCATGTATCGTTCGCATGGAAATATCAATCTCGGATTTATTCGATAAATATGAACCAATGCCCATAGAAATAGATTCGACAGCAATAATGACGAATCCCGACAAAAGAACTATTGAGTGATCTTGTGATCCAGTAGCAATACCGGTGATGGCTCCGAGAGTTGACACCATTCCATCTTCCATTCCGAATACTATTTCTTTCATCGTGGAAGCAATTCGTACTTTTGATCGATGTTGAAAATCCGGTTTTTCGAGTTTATGCATTTTCTCAAAAGAACATACTTCCATTGTATTCTTTTTTTTTTGAGAAAAAAAGAAAATCGGAGAATTCGTACATTCTAAAATTATAAGCACCACCCTAGAGATAAAATAAGTTTATATTTTATTTCTAGACATGAAACAAGTTCGCAAGCCAATCAGCTTCAAAGAGCGAGAGGAAATAGAGAGGATGTTAGAAAAGAAAAAGTC
>JACRHZ010000055.1 GCA_016220175.1 Candidatus Peregrinibacteria bacterium | reverse complement strand
ATGCTTTCCTTTTTGTAATATTTTCTGTATTTGTATTTTTTCCTTTTGAGAAAGATGAACGATATATTTTTTCATGCGTATCAAGAAAAATATCGTCCCAAGTATATCACACGAAATTATTTATTGGAAATAATACTAGCTCTGAAAATTTTTGGATATGAATTCGAATAATTGTCGTGAAGTTCTATTAATCTTCCTGTTTCTTGCTCTGCGAACTCTTCACAGTATTTCTCGGGGGATTTTTTTAGCTTTTCTAGTTGTTCTTCATATACTCTATCGTATTCTTCGGCATGTTTTTCAGCTTCCTTTTTTAATAATAATTCAAATGCATAAATACATTCACTCAGAATTCCCAACTCAAAATTAAAATCTGGTGGAAAGCAAAAATTTTGTGACATGAAACGCAATAAAGACTGATAAAATCTTCTACTCCTCTCTCTTCAAAATACTCATAAACGCCTCCTGCGGAAGATTCACTTTTCCCATCGCCTTCATTCGTTTCTTCCCTTTCTTCTGCTTCTTGAGAAGCTTATTTTTTCGCGACACATCTCCGCCATAAAGATATCCCGTCACGTCTTTTCGATAGGCAGAAATAGTTTCCCTGGCGATAACGCGTGAGCCGATCGCCGCCTGAAGAGCAATTGGAAAATTTGCGCGTGGAACTACTTCTTTCAACTTTTTCACAATTGCAGCGCCAGCGCTTTGCGCCTCATTTTTATGCATAATTTGCGAAAGCGGTGGAACAATATCTTCCGCCACGAGAATATCCATTTTTACGAGATCATCTTCTCGCATTTCCATAAATTCATAACTCATGGAAGCGTATCCAGAACTCAAACTTTTGAGGCGATCATAGAAATCAGTAATGAGATTTGCCATAGGAATTTCGGCATGAAGCACTGCTCGCTCTGGATTTAAATATGTTACATTGTTAAACACTCCGCGCTTTTTTTGGATGAGATCCATAAGACCTCCAATTGAGTCTTTTGGCGTAATAATTTCGAGTTTCGCAATTGGTTCCGAAATCGAATCCACATACGAAAGATCAGGAAGTTCTGCGGCGGAAGAAATTTCCAGAATTTCATTTTTCGAAAGCTTTACGGAATATTGGACGCTTGGCGCTGTGACAATAAGATCGAGATCATATTCTCTTTCAAGTCGCTCCTGCACAATATCCATATGGAGAAGTCCCAAAAATCCGCACCGGAATCCATTTCCGAGCGCAATTGAACTTTCTGGTTCAAATAAAATTGCTGAATCGGAAAGAGAAAGTTTCTCGAGAGCATCGCGAAGCATAGGATAGTCCGATCCTTCCGTGCAAAAAACTCCCGCATACACCATTGGATGTACCGTTTTATATCCCGGAAGTGAGATTGTATTTTCTTTATGAGTTCCGGAATAAATCGTATCTCCCACACGGGCTTCACGCGTTGATTTCAGGCCAGTAACCACATAACCAACTTCACCCGCATTCAGTACATCGCACGCTTTATATTTTGGCGTAAATGTTCCTACTTCTAAAATATCAATATCAATTTTTGTTTTCAAAAAAGAAACTTTTTGATTTCTTTTGAGAGACCCAGAAACAACGCGAACAAAGGCGAGAACTCCTTTATACGAATCATAAATCGAATCAAAAATAAGAGCTTTTGTTTCGCTGTCGTCCTCGATATTCAATTTTTTTCGAAATCCAGAAATGTCAGGAGAAGGAACTTTTTCGACAATTCGATCGAGAAGTTTTTCCACATTGGTGCCGTCTTTTGCAGAAATCGCAAGAATTTCCTCTCGAGGAATTCCAATCGCGTTCTCAATTTCTTCTGCAACTTTTTCTGGTTCCGCGGCGGGAAGGTCAATTTTATTAATGACCGGAATAATTTCCAAATCATAATCGAGAGCAAGATAGAGATTGGAAAGCGTTTGCGCTTCAATTCCTTGTGTCGCATCGACAACGAGTATCGCTCCTTCGCACGCCGCAAGAGAGCGCGAGACTTCGTATTGAAAATCCACGTGTCCCGGAGTATCAATCAGATTCAATTGGTAGCCTTTCCACATCATTCGAACCGGCTGGAGTTTGATCGTAATTCCGCGTTCTTGTTCGAGATCCATCGAATCCAGAATTTGAGATTTCATATTTCTCTTCTCAATGGTGTGCGTCAGTTCCAAAAAACGATCGGCAAGTGTCGATTTTCCGTGATCAATGTGCGCGATGATGCAGAAATTTCTAATTCGCTCCATGACTCCAAAAATGTGCGCGAGAATAGTAATGGAGCGGTAAGCAATAAGCAATAAGCGGTAAGCAAAAAAAGTCTATTTCACAATTTTTAAATTTTTGGCAGAATATGAATGCTCGCATCCTCAAAAGCATCACTATGAACAAAGATCATATTCGAATTTTCGCGGCAAATTCTCATCCGAGCCTTGCAGAAGGGATCGCGAAGAATTTGGAGCTTCAAGTTTCGCCCACTGTTTCTAAAAAGTTTTCCTGCGGCGAAATTTATGTTCGTCTTGGCGAATCAGTGCGTGGAAAGGAGGTTTTTATCGTAGCAACGTGTCGGAAAGAAACGGTGAATGAAGATCTCATGGAGCTCTTTCTCTTGTGTGATGCTGCAAAGCAGAGTTTTGCAAGATCAATCCATGTCATTGTTCCTTTTTTCGGGTATTCCCGGCAGGACAAAATTCATGAGGCGAGAGAGACCATTTCTTCACGCCTTATGGCAGATCTCCTTGTAAAAAGCGGCGCAAATCACGTCATCACTATTGGACTTCATTCTGATCAAATTCAGGGATTTTTTGATGTTCCGGTCGATAATCTTCACACTCGCAAACTCATGTGTGAGTATTTTCTCGAAAAAAAACTTTCAGGAGATCTTGTTGTCGTTTCCCCTGATGCCGGTGGTGCGAAACAGGCGAAAAAGTTCGCTGATGCTCTTCACGCGGATCTCGCCATTATGCATAAAAATCGTCCAGGGCATAATGTTTCTGAGGTAACTCACGTTATTGGAAATGTCGAGGGAAAAACGGCGATTCTTTTTGATGATATGGTAGATACCGCAGGTTCTGTGCTGAATGCTCGTGATGCACTCATAGAGTCTGGAGCAAAAAAAGACGTGTATCTCTGCACGACACATGCTGTTTTTTCAGGACCGGCAATTTCACGCCTGAAAATAGCAGGATTTCATGAAATAGTCGTCACAAATACTATTCCACTTTTAGAAGAAGCAGAAAAAGCTCTTCCTATTCACGTTCTCGACATCGCTCCGCTCCTTGCAAATGTGGTGCAGAGTGTTGTAGAAGAAAAGTCGGCTTCGAAGTGGTTTTCATAAACTTACAACTTAGTACTTATTGCTTAGAACCGTCATCATCTTTCTTCTTAGGATTGATCCAGCGCGATTCTACTGCGGATTCTGTTTGTTTTGTTTTCAAATATCTTTCTTCGAGTGAATCTCGGTCAGAGAGAAATTCTTCTAGAAGAACCAATCTGCAGTCAGATGGAACCTTTTTTCGAAGCTCCATGTACATTCTCCAGTCTTTTTTGAGTTGATTTGTTGCTTCTCGAGTTTTTGATACAATCTTCTCTATAGCGAGATATACTCTTTCAATCGCTTCTGCTTGCCTTTCGAGATTTTCAAATCGTTTTTGAAGATAAGTTTTTTTTTCTGGATTTCCCATATAAAGAATCAAAAATAATGAGTCTTATTTCTAATATTAAAAATCGCAAATGTCAATATCGGCATAAGCTCAAGGAACTGACAATTAATCACTGACGACTTTCCTTCGTATCGACTCACTTATCTTCACCAAAATCTCATACGGGATCGTTCCGCACGCTTTTGCGATGTGTTCAATTGAATTGGCATCCTCTTTCTTTTCGCTGATCACCACAATTTCATCTCCCACTTTTGCATTGGTATTTTGTTCATCAAAACACGTGAGATTCATGCACACTCTTCCGATGATCGGCACAAAATGTTCACGGATTTTGAGGAATCCCGTATTCGAAAGACTTCTCGGAATACATTCGTAATATCCCGCAGGAATCACGCCGAGCGTCATGTCGTTCTGCGCTTCAAAAGTACAGTTATATCCTACTTTTTCGCCCTTTGACAGAAATTGCGTATGAACAACTGTGGAAACAACTCTGAGCGCTGGTTTCAGATTTTGCAATTTTGCATAGAGCGCATCATCAGAAAATAGTGGGCAGTATCCATAGAGTCCAATTCCGAGTCGATAAGAATTAATGCGTTCATCATAGATTTTAAGTACTCCAGCAGAATTTCCGAAATGAACGTATTTGGGACAAAATCCTTTTGCCTCTAAAAGATTGAGACATTCGTGGAATTTTTGCATCTGAAAATCAGTATAGGAATTTTCCGGATCATCAGCGTCAGCGAAATGAGAAAAAACGCCCTCGAGTTCAAGAAAATCGTGATGCGCAATAACTTCGAGAAGCGGCTGAATTTGTGCGAGAAGAATTCCTTCTCGATTCATCCCCGTATTTACCATGAGATGTATTTTTATACGCTTTTTGAGCGATGCAAGAGCTTTGAGTGATGCAAGATCATAAACAGATATTGCAATTTTTTTAAAATCAAAATACTGATAATTTTCTGGATGGTTGTATCCAATAATAAGTGTTTTCTTTTTGGTAAGCTTCTGAATTTCAAGAGCCTCATAATAGCTATCTACTACAAAATACGGAAAATCGAGATTTTTGAGAATTGTTACGATTTCTGTAATTCCATGTCCATATGCGTTTGATTTGAGGCATGGAAAAAGGTGCTTTTCTGGGAGGAGTTTTTTGTAAGTTTCAAAATTGTGGAGAATATTTTCAGCAAGAATCTCCACCCTGTTCAGCGTCTTCAATTTTCGCCGAAATTTGGAGAGAGAGAGGAACATGTTTAAAAAATGAGTATCTTTTACATTACTCTCGTCTGGGATTATTTCAAAATTATTTTAAATCAAATTGTTTTGAGTTTTGATCTTTTATTTTTGATCTGACTTTGGTAGCGCCAAGGGGAATCGAACCCCTGTTACCAGGATGAGAACCTGGCGTCCTAACCACTAGACGATGGCGCCACGAAGGGTTTTTGTAGCAGTATTTTTACGGTTTTTTACTCAATTTGCAACGCAAAACATGTAAGACTCAAAGTTCAAAACGCAAAGTGTAAAGAAAAAGTGACTTACAATTGTTTTGCACTTTGAACTTTTCACTTTGCGCTTTCGTAATTCGTGAGGGACAAAAAAGCTTGCTTTCACTATGAAAAGCTTTTACAATGCGCCCGCTCACTTTTCCTTCTGTTTGAAAAAAAAGAGAAGGTGCCTTTCATCCACAAGAGTATGAGCCATGATACGCTCAACCGGATTTACGAACTGATGCTCATTCTTTCCCCTGAGCTTTCTGAGGCAGATGCCCGAAAGGAAGTTTCTCTTCTTGTAAAAGAAATTGAGGAAGCGAAAGGGAAAATAACTTTTGATGATTTCTGGGGGAAAAGAAAATTAGCCTTTTTGATCAAGCGACAAGATCATGGATATTATCATGTTCTCAACTTCGAAATAGATCCTGATTTTATTCTGGATTTTGAAAGAGATTTGCGCCTTAATAAAGCTGTACTTAGGCATCTTGTCACGCTTCCTCCGACGAATTACAAACCAATTACCGGAGCAGAAGTTTTGACAGAGGAAGATGCATATTTTACGGAAATGAGAATGAAAAAATCCGGCGGAATGAAAAGGAAAACGTTTGTGAAGAAAAAAGAGGAAGTTCCGGCAGCAATTCTCCATGATGATGAGGAGGAGTCTTCAGATACAGCTGAAGAGCGTGCGAAGAAATTGGATAAAATCCTGAGTGATGATCTCAATATTTAGATTTTTTTTCTTGTCCTATGACATCTCTCGCAACACCTCAAACAACTTCTTCATCAGATAATCTCAGATCCGTGGATTATAAAAATGTAATTTTCCTCAGGAAGCACACGACATATTTTTATAAAATTAAACCTCGGTATTACAGCAAAGAAAATCTTCGTCAGCAAAAACTTATTTCAAAAGCAATAAAGAGAGCTCGTTTTATGGCACTTCTGCCCTATGTAAGAAGCTAAAAGTACAAAGCACAAAGTACAAAAATTCTCCCTATTTGTATTTTGTGCTTTGTATTTTGTGCTTTTCTCATGTCTGGACACTCAAAGTGGAGTACAATTAAATACAGGAAAGGAGCTGCAGATGCGGCGAAGGGGAAGATATTTACGAAGCACGCAAACCTCATTACCATTGCTGCGCGAGAAGGAGGTGGCGATCCAGAAATGAATACGAGTTTGCGGCTCGCTATAGATAATGCGCGAGACGATAATATGCCGAATGCGAACATTGAACGGGCGATGAAAAGGGGAACGGGGGCAAATGATGGCAGCACGCAGATATTTGAGATGAAGTATGAAGGCTATGGTCCAGAGGGAGTTGCGGTTATCGTCAATGCTCTTACGGATAATAAAAATAGGACAGTTGCTTCGATCAGGTCGGCATTTACTAAAAATTCAGGAAGTTTGGGAGAATCGGGATGCGTTTCGTGGATGTTTCTCAAAAAGGGAGTGCTCACTCTCCGCGTCGACCCAGAAAAAATTGAATCTTATGAAATGCTCGCCATAGAATCGGGAGCGGATGATTTTCGAGTATCCGAAGAAAGTCTTGAGATCATTACGCCTCCTCTCGATTTCTTCCGAATAAAAAGCGCCTTTGAAGCTGTTCATGCACAGATTGAGAGGGCAGAGATCACCCTTATTCCCAAAAACACGATTTCTATTGAGGATGAAAATGTAGCGCGAAAAATTCTCGCTCTCATGGATGCGCTTGAAAACGATGAAGATGTTTCTTCCGTGTCATCAAATTTTGATATTCCAGAAAAAATTCTTCAAAAAATAGCTGTATAATTTTTCCACATCGTATTTTCTTGTGTTTCCGAATAAAAATGCGAGAATTGAAGCGGTAGATTTTTTCTTGAGCATGAAGACTTCTCTATTTACTAAAGCGCTGGGGCGTGTCGATGCGGAGAAATATTCTTCGACTCTCATTTCCGACGGAAAAGAGCTTCCCATGCTTCAGGAAGAAAAGAGCGAAGGGGATCTTGCCATGGACATCTATGAAACAAGTTCCCACCTTATTTTTCTTATCCCAATTGCGGGAGTTTCTGTGGAAGCTATTCACATAGAAATTTCCGAAGACATTTTAAGCATAACCGGAGAAAGAAAATTCCCAGAAAATATTTTTGGGGAGGAGAAAATTTCAATCCAGAAAGAATGTTTTTTTGGAAAATTCTCACGAAGCGTCATTCTTCCAGAAGCAACAAATTCTGAAGATGCAACTGCTCGTTTTATGCAAGGAATGCTTTGTATCGAAATCCCAAAAGCAAAAAAAGTAAAATTAAAACAAGTTCACATCGAAAATGAGTGAGAAAAAAGTTTGATTTTTTTCTGGAAACCAGGTAAAATGGTTCGATGACATGAGATACGAATTTTCACGAAATTTTTTCCAAAGCAGTATGTCGACTCCAAAAAACATCAAAGGAACTTCTGCAGGAATGCCGTATCCACGTAAGGTGCTGACCAGGCTTGCTGAATCTGAGGAATGTAAAATCTCCGGAAATTATGTAAAGGCGGTAGAAATTGTAGAAGGGATACTCCTCGAGGATCCATCATGTCTTGCTGCTGTAGAAGAACTCGCTGACAATTTTTTGTCACTCGATAAATATGAAGAAGCGGAAAAAGCAGCAGATTTTGCTCTCAAACTTGATGAAAAGAGTTACATTGCGAATTATGTAAAGGGATTTTTGGAACTCTCGAAGGGAAGATGGGGGCAAGCAGGAGAATTTTTAAAGGTTGCAAATCAATCTCAGCCGAACAATCCTGAAATTTTGCGCTGTCTTGGATGGGGAACATTTCATGCTGGAAAAAGAATCGAGGGAATCGCGACACTTGATCGTGCGCTTAATTTACGCCCAGAAGATCCGATGATCTTGTGTGATTTGGGGGTGTGTCAACTCCATTGTAATTCCTTTCAGAAGGCGGTGACGCTCTTTGAAAAAGCTCTTGAAATTGCGCCAAGTAACGGAAGGGCGCAGGAATGTCTCCAGGCAGCACAGGATTTTCAGAGAAAATTTTCTGTATAAGTTGTATGGGATTTATTGTTCACAAAGAAGGGTTCCTCTGTGTATATTGTGGGGCTGACAATCCTCCTGCACCAAAAACCTGTCGGAATCATTGTCGTACGTGTCTTTGTTCTGAGCATCTGGACGATACATTTCCCGGAGACAGAGCTTCTTCTTGCCATGGAAAAATGATCCCTACATCAGCCGAACACGATTCCAAGAGAAATTGGATGCTCGTTCATTCGTGTGAAAAGTGTGGAAAAGTTGTCCGAAACAAGGTCGCAGAAGATGATGACCTTCAGATGATGGCGAAAATACAGGCTGAAAAACACGAAATACAAAATTAATATCGATACCATTCTGGTTTAAATGGTCCATCTTTTGGAACATTCAAATATTCCGCCTGCTCTTTCGTGAGTTTGGTGAGTTTTGCACCGAGTTTTTCGAGATGGAGCAGAGCAACTTTTTCATCAAGCTCTTTCGGGAGTTTGTACACTCCAGGTTTATATTTTTCTGAATTCGTGAAAAGTTCGATCTGGGCGAACACTTGATTGGAAAATGAATTCGACATGACAAAACTTGGATGACCAGTTGCACAGCCAAGATTTACAAGTCGTCCTTCCGCAAGAACGAGAATTTTTTTCCCATCAGGAAATTTTACGTGGTGCACTTGCGGTTTTATCTCATCCCACTTAAGATCACGAATTCCGGCAATATCAACTTCTGAGTCAAAATGTCCAATGTTGCACACAATTGCATTTTCTTTCATTTGTTCCATGTGTTTTCTCGTGATGACATGCGTACATCCCGTCGCAGTGACAAAAATATCCGCTTTTTTGGCCATTTCTTCTATCGTGGAAACTTCATATCCTTCCATTGCTGCCTGAAGTGCGCAAATGGGATCAATTTCTGTGATGATAACGCGACATCCAAGTGATCTTAGACTCTGCGCTGAACCTTTTCCTACGTCTCCATATCCGCATACCACTCCGATTTTCCCCGCGAACATCACGCCGGTAGCGCGTTTTAACGCATCTCCCAAACTTTCCCGACAACCATACAAATTATCAAATTTTGATTTTGTGACGGAATCATTCACATTCATTGCGGGGATTTTGAGTTTTCCTTCTTCGTGCATTTTGTAGAGACGATGAACACCGGTTGTTGTTTCCTCAGAAACGCCGCGAATATCTTTGAGGAGTTCGGGATATTTTTCATGTACGACTTGTGTGAGATCGCCACCATCGTCCATGAGCATATTTGGTGTCCAATTGTTTGGACCATGAATTGTATTTTCAATACATTGCCAGTATTCTGTTTCAGTTTCTCCTTTCCACGCAAAAACAGGAATTCCTTTTTTACTAATTGCCGCTGCGGCGTGATCTTCCGTTGAAAAGATGTTACAAGAACTCCAGCGGACTTCTGCTCCGAGTTCAACGAGTGTTTCGATGAGAACGGCAGTTTCAATCGTCATATGAACGCATCCGGAAATTCGCGCGCCATTTAATGGTTTTTTTGAACTAAATTCTTTTCGAAGCGCCATAAGTCCGGGCATTTCGGTTTCGGCGATTTCGATTTCTTTGCTACCGAAATTTGCGAGATCAAGATTGGCAATTTTGTAGTCACCCATAGGAGTTTATTCAAAATGAGAAATAAGTTTTTCTTGTGAATGTTTGAGCGGGTTATATTGTATGTAATCTCGAATATTATTCAAATCATCTTCATCATCAATAAGATGATCATAAAAACGTGGTTGCCAGTTAAAATTTTTGAATTTTGAGAAGTTTTTCCGAATTTCACGAGTACAAATGGATTTGAAGGAACCTACAATTGCAGATAAAGAGCCTTTTCCTTGGTTCTGAAATCGATTTTCCCCGTAATTGTAGAGACAAGGCATTGCCTTGTCTCTACGTTCACCAATAACGTCTCTACATTTATCGTCATCATTTTTTTCAATACAGCGCACAATATCATTTTTATAATTACGTTCATCAACATCTATTATTCCGCCTGGGCCATGATAAATGAACAAAATTCCATGCAAATGTTCTGGCATTACAATAAATTCATCCAACTCTACAAATGGAAAATGTTTCGGGATCTCTTTCCAAAATTCTTCTACCATTTTCCCCACGGCATTCAAATGCATTTTGTCATTTTCCAATTTTCCAAAATATGGAATGCGACTTTGTGTACATATTGTCACAAAATAATATCCATTTTCTCGATAATCCCAATGCTGAAGACGTATAGAAGGAATCCGATACGTCTTTTTGAAAAGATTTTCTTCCATATTTTTCAATATTGTCCCGACGGCAGCATAACACATTTTGCTCCGAGTTTGATGCCATTTTGAATCGCGTTATCAAATTTCATTCCTTTCGCAAGACCAGAAAGAAATCCTGCGCGGAACGCGTCGCCAGCGCCGGTGGTTTCGACGATTTTTTTCACCTTCTCTGCGGGAAATATCTTCAATTTCGCATGGTGTGATAATTTTTTTGTAGAGACAAGGCATTGCCTTGTCTCTACGGTATTATCTCTTCCAAATTCTACTCGCACCCCATTTCCTCCTAACGTTTCGATTCTCATCACATTTTTCGGAATTCCCATTTCACGAAAGTGCTGAAATTCAATATCATTTCCAATGAGAATATCTGAGAATATCGGAATTTTTACAGCATTTTTGAAACGATTTTTTTGAAAAAATCGGTGTCACTTGCCCGGGATCAAAAATCACGATTGCTGTTTTATTCTGTTGCCGAAATTCGGAAATATGCTTCTCGATTGACTTCGGACTTCCTGCTCCAAAAAGCGCATATCCAAAATTTTTGAGCTCTTCTTTTGAAAAATATTCATGAAGACTGATTTCATCATGAAATTTATACGCATTTGGCTGCCAAATAATAAGTTGTTGATGGAGAGGATCAGAAATCATGTATGCATGAGCCGTGAAATCTCCTTCTTTTCCGTGAATTTCAACTCCAAGTTTTTCTAATTTTTGTCGATATTTTTTCTCAGAAAAATCTTTTCCCCACGCGGAAAAAAGAGAACACGGCACACCGTCCTCTCCAAGCCAAAAAGCAATATTTCCTCCAGTTCCTCCCGGAAACTCATTTTTTCCATTCGCAGTGTAGCTCGCATTGAAACTCCGAATTTTCCCATTGTCGAGCGGAATCGACTTTCGAAAATCAATCGGGATCGAAAAAATCACGTCGAAGGCGAGAGAGCCGGAGATGAGAATTTTTGAATGATTCATAGTTTTTTGTGTCATTCCCGCGAAAGCGGGAATCTCAATTGTCATGAAAAATAAAAAATGTTTTCAGTGATACTGATATCATCTTTTGTCTCTCGTAGAGATTGAGATCCCCGATCAAGTCGGGGATGACACTGCGTGTCACCGCCACAGCGAAAACTTCTTCGTGAGCGGATCAATTTTTTCCGCATCTCCAAAAAGGCAAATCCCGTAATATTCTAAATCCGCTTCTTTTGTTTCGGCGGTTGAGCGGAATTGATTTTCCGAAGTTCCAATCGTCATTGTGCTCGTGAAGTCGTTATATTCAATTCCTGCTTTTATCGCCTGTTCTCGAAGCGTGCGAATTTGATTTGAATTATCCGCCTTCAGCGCAATTACTCCAAAATGAGAAATATGTGGATGAATTCCTCCATCTTCATCGGAATACTCTAAAAGATGCAAATCAGAAGTGCTTCCCGCCCCAAGTCCGACCATAATGTGTCCAACGGCATTAAATAATCGCCCAATTTCTACTTTTTTATTGAGTACAATGACAAATTTCTTTGATTTTTCGTCAGTTTTGAGAATCTCTTCATTTGACTTTTCCTTCCTTTTTGAGCTCGCCGTTTGCACTCCAGACTCCTGACTCCGAACTCCCGACTCACTCACTTCTTTCTTCTCGAGCGGCTTCATGAGTGGCAAAAGTACCACATCTCTCAAATTCGGCTGTTCTGTAATGAGCGCCACGAATCGATCAATTCCCATCCCAAATCCCGTCATTGGCGGAAGTCCATGTTCCATTGCTTTTAAAAATGACTCATCAATTTCCATGGCTGCTTCATCTCCTCCTTTCTTCGCTTGTGACTGCTCTTCAAGGAGTTTTCGCTGAATTACCGGATCCACGAGTTCCCCGTACGAATTCACAATTTCCCATCCGGCGATAAGAAGTTGATACACTTCTGCAGTTCCATCTTCTCTCGGTCTTGCGAGCGGTTTGAGTTCCGACGGATAATCGAGGACAAATGTCGGTTCAATGAGATGAGGGCGAGCAGATTTTTTATAAATGTGATCGAGAATATTTCCTCGGGATGTCGTTCGAATCTCTTCATCACTCATTCCGTATTCTTTCGCCTTTTTCTGAATTTCTTCGAGCGACGCAGAAAGCATATCCAATTTTGAGTATTCTTTGAGAACATCGGGAAATCTGACACGTTTCCACTTTTTCCCAAAATCCACCATCACCAGTTTTTCATCTTTATCGAGTACTTCGAGTTCCATTTTTCCGACTACTTTTTGAATGATGTGTTTGATCATATCTTCTGTCCATTCCATATTGTCTTCGAGCGTGGCATACGCCGCGTACCATTCGAGGAGAGTAAATTCTTGGAGATGAGACGGGTCCATGCCTTCATTTCGAAAACATTTGCCAATTTCGTACAGCCGTTCAATTCCTCCGGCAATCAGCATCTTGTGATCAAGTTCGAGCGAAATTCGAAGGACAAATTTCTGATCGAGTGCGTTATGATGAGTTTCAAAAACTTCCGCCATCGCGCCTCCTGCTTGTGGCTGAAGAACTCGAGTTTCCACTTCTTGAAATCCTTTTTCATCGAGAAATTTTCGTATTTCTTTTATGACTTCTGTGCGAATTTGAAACCTTTGAAATGTTTCTTCATTCGTCAAAAGATCGAGATACCGTTCGCGATAACATGATTCTCGGTCAGTGAGTCCATGCCATTTTTCGGGAAGGGGACGAATGGCTTTGGAGAGAAGTTCAATTTCTCTCACGAGAATGGTGATTTCTCCATGCTGTGTTCGAAAAATATCGCCTTTGACTCCCAGAAAATCTCCAAGATCGAGTTTCTTCTTCCAAAAATTTTCGTGATCTTCTGTGAGCCATTTCACGCTTGTCAGATCACGCATAAAACAGATTTGAACTCGTCCGGAAATATCCTGAAGTTGTCCAAAACTGATTTTTCCATGCTCACGAAACGTCATAAGGCGACCCGCAAGTGAATATTCAGCTTTGGGATTTTTCGTAATTTCTTCGACAGTGCGAACTTTTTCAGAAGCAATATTTTTCGCCTCCTCAGCGAGGATATTTCTCTCAAATCCTTGAGCATACGCGGGAAGTCCACTTTTTTGAATTCCCTCGCGTTTTTTGAGGCGTTCTTGAATGAGGGGATTTATTTCCATGGGATAAGGCTAAATTTCGTGGGAGATTATACGATAAAATGGGGGAATGAGGAATGGGAAAATAAAAAAATTGACAAATAATTAATAATAAATAGAATGATAATGTTTTTTTACTAAATGTATGCAAAGTATGCGTTTTGAAAAATGGGGAGATTATGTTGCAGAGCCTCTACCCACTCGTTCGCAAGATCAAGGACAAAATGCGTTGAGAGGCGAAGTTACTTCTGATGATGAAAAACGGAATGAGGAGCCTTCTCCAGTTCCTGTAGCTCAAGGTATACAAGGAGAAGCGTTGGTGATCAGCACTGATGCCACTCAGAACGTGGGGAGTATTCTTTCATCTCCTTCTATTGAAAATGAAGGAATTTCTCCGACAAAAGTATCGGATGACCCTGCAGAAATAGCATGGAGAAATAAGCACTCTTCTGGACAAAGGAGAGATCGGAGTATGCTGTAAGCCAGTTTGATTCAAGTGCAAGGCATTTCTCCAGATGGACACCATTCAAAAAATACTTATGATGTAATCATTTCCGTGTGGGTCACGCGTCCACGCGTGACATCAGTTTGGTTGCGCCAAGAGGCGTGACTCGTACGAAAATGAAGTTGCTTGAGCACATGCTCATCATGAAATTGATTTATATTGTAGAAACTTTTTTTGCAATTGTAACTACAACAGAAGCTATTTGAACAGAAGGATTTGAAGAGCGATATCTGAATCCAGAATTATAAAAATAGGCCTGAGCGGGATCAGCAACTTCTCCAATGGCAGTGAACCATTCGCTTTCTAAAAGTTTTAATTCACCAGTCTGTTCAATTACTTTTGCGAGGCGATCACGAAATAATTCCATCACAGAAACCACTCCATTTCTTGTGTGATACATTTGAATATTATGTGGGAAGACCTTATTTTCTTGTTTAGTTTTGGGTGGAACAATTTCAACGGTGTAAGGAAATGGTTCTCCTCGAGAAAGGACTTCTTTTAAAGAAACTGACCAACCGGGTAGCATATCTTGAACATGTACGAGAAATCCTCCACCATATAATCTCGTTGCAACTTGCTGAACAGCTCTGTCCACAAAAGCTGTTGTGTCCAATGAAGATAATCCCGTGACAATATGGGAACATCTAGAGGTGTCCATGTGTAAATAAGAGCCAATCTCAATATGAGAGGATGGATGACGGGATCTGTTTTCAATAACAGCTGAAGGATTCAGATCTATTTGGGTCCAAGTACTTCTTTGACTTTGAGTAACTGGCAATAATTGTTCTACCATTTCGCCTGTTGCGCCACAGCCTATGTCAATCCCTTCTTCTAGAGGTAAGTGATGTTTATCAAAAATAAAACGGACTATTGCCCTAAGAGCATGTCTTAGAGGAGTTCTAAAATTTTCAAAAGACAATGAGGCTAGTATTATTTCCAATAAATAATTTCGTGTGATATACTTGGGACGATATTTTTCTTGATACGCATGAAAAAATATATCGTTCATCTTTCTCAAAAGGAAAAAATACAAATACAGAAAATATTACAAAAAGGAAAGCATT
>JACRHZ010000054.1 GCA_016220175.1 Candidatus Peregrinibacteria bacterium | reverse complement strand
TTTCTTATATGTTCTGCTTTGAATAGTATGACTGCTCTCGGAATGCCAAAAAGTTACAAAATAGTATGAAAACCTTAGAAAAAGAAAATTGCTCTTTCCTGAGTCTCTATATTATGATTTGTGCAACAAAGCCATCAGGAATTAGGAATTAGGAAAAAGAAGAGAAATAAATTCCCTTGTTCATACTTCCTTATTCCTCATTCCTCCTATGCAAACTCTTTCATCTTCGCTCGCCCTCTTCCTCGCTGAGGCTTTTCCCACTTCTCATTTTCAAATGAATAGACTGCGCGTCCCACGCGGACGAATGCCGGATTTTTCTGAAGATTGAGGGAAATAGTCCCGAGCTTCACATCTCTTTGCTTCAAAACTTCCGAAACAATATCTTTTTTCTTGAGAGGCCCTTTTTCTCGCAGAATCTTTGCGATGATATCAGCAACAGTTCCCGCCTCATATCCCCATTCAGAAAGTGCATACACTCCTCTTCCCACAAGAACAAACTCAGGATAACGAATAAGATCATTATGAACGGCTTGAACCGTCACGACCTTTTTATCAAACCCTGTTTGAGAAATTCGGTTTGCAATTTCGATAAAATGCATAGGAGTTTTTGTCTTCTTCAGAATAATATTTGCTTTATCTCGAATACTCTTTGGGTTTACATGTCTCCATTCCATAAGTCCCCACCTGTCATGTTCCATTTTTCGAAATCGACGGTCGATAGAGAGAACAGAAATCACCTGAGTTTCCGTAAGATTCATTTCCTTCAGAGCTGATATCGTTTTTTGAATAAGAATTTTCTCAGCAATGAGGTCTTGATGTTTCTTCAGCCCTTTATAATTCGTTGAGGCAATCTTTTCGATGGCGTTCAGCGGAAGAGATGAATGTCTCCAAAATGGGAAAAATACTTTTGAAGTGTCTATTTTCGACATTTCGGAATCGATAGTAAGTCCGAGCTTAATAATGCTTCCCGTAACAGGAGTTCGGTGTACATGGCTTGAATTCAAAAGTGCTGCAATCAGGGTCTCCTCCCGAATCACACCACCATTTTGGAGCAATATTTCTTTTGCAAACTTATTAATCCGTTGGAGTTGAGTATTTCCGATATTTCGTCGAAGTTTCTGAAGTGCAATATTTTCAATTTGGCGAATCCTTTCTCTTGTTACAGAAAAATGTTTCCCAATTTTTTCGAGCGTCTGTTTCGGTTTCGAATCTAATGCAAATCTTCTCGTAATGACCGTTTGTTCTTTCTCAGAAAGGATGAGGAAAAATTCGTTCAAGACTTTCTCGAGATCGATAGATGAATTCATAAGTGCGGAATCAGTTGGAGGAGAGATTGTCATAATTTTTTATACGAGAAAAGTGTGAAAATTTATATGCATTTGTAGCCGTTTTCGGGACAAATGGCTCTGAAAAAGTGTGCAAGAGCAAATGTACGACGTGGGGGGATAAATTGTCAAGTTGTTCCAAAAAAATGAATGAGAAAAGTACCTTTGTTTTTTATAAATTTTTAATAATTGTGCTCGCAAATTTTGAAAAAGATGATACATATAATTTTTATAAATAAAGAAATCGTAATACAGTTTCAAAAAATTGGCTTTAGAAGTATTTATTTGAAAAATATAAAATTGATATACTCTCAAAAGAGATTTATTATATAATTAATATTTAAAATGTCAACTAAATTCCAAAGAGAGTTGTGGGAAATTCGGTAAAATGCAGTCCGATTCTGAAATATGAAACGAAAACGAGTTCTTGTCGGCCTTTCTGGTGGCCTTGATTCCACTATTTCCGCCCTTCTCCTCACTCGCGAGGGATATGATGTTATTGGTATTCATCTGAAACTCTGGACGGACGATAAAGCTCCCTCTCTCACGAAAAATCTTCCAGAAAATAAATGCTGCTCAGTTCGTGACCTTATGCTCGCGAGGGGCGTTGCAAAAAAGCTGAATATGCCTTTTTATGTAATCGATTTTCGTGAAAAGTTTAAAAAGGCAGTAGTAGATGAATTTTTAGAGGGATTCAATATGGGAATTACGCCAAATCCGTGTGTGGAATGCAATCGCACAGTAAAATTTGGATTTTTTTTGGAAAAGATGAAAGATCTGAGTGCGGACTTTGTTGCGACTGGGCATTACTCTCGAAACGAATGGAATCCGAAAAGAAAAATGTGGGAACTCATGAGAGGATGTGATGACACGAAGGATCAGAGTTATTTTTTGTATAATCTTTCTCAAGAGAAACTCGCGCATGTTCTTTTTCCTCTTGGCAATTTTACGAAACAAAAAGTGAGAGAAATAGCGCGTAAAAATGGATTTCAGGAATTTGTAGAAAAACGTGAATCGCAAGGAGTATGTTTTTATCCAGAAACTCAATATTTTCCTTTTTTAGAAAGGCATCTTCCTAAAAGCTTATTTCAAAAAGGGTCAATAGTTCTCAAGAAAAATGGACAACATATTGGCGAGCACGAAGGTTTGCCAAGGTATACAGTTGGGCAGCGAGCAAAAGTTGGAGGAATGATTTGCCCGCTTTATGTCCTTGGAAGTGATCTTTCCAAAAATATTCTTTATGTTGGCGAGAATGAGGAACTCTTTGTTGATGAACTCCATCTCAAAAAGGTGAGTTTTATCGGAGAAGAACTCGAAGAAGGAAGCCCAATTGAAATTCGTATTCGCCATGGGGGAAAACCAGAAAGAGCGCATATTTTTGGAAAGAATGATGAGAGACTCATCAAGTTCGACAAAAAAATTCGGGCAATCACTCCCGGACAATCTGCTGTATTTTCGAGAGGAGAACTCATTTTGGGAGGCGGGGTAATTGTATAATTTTTAATTTTGAAATTTTAAATTTCTAAATAAATCTTAATGTTTAATTTCTAAAAAATACCAAAATAAATGTACCAGTTTAAAAAATTAGAAATTAGAATTTATTTAGAAATTTAAAATTTCAAAATTAAAAATTATAGGTATTTATACTTATTCTCATTATGCTCATCGTTTGTCGTGGCGTAATGAATTTTCCCATCACTTCCATGGAGGTAATAGTAGTATGGTGATGCTTCAGGAACTGCTGCAGCCGTTAAAGAATTCTCTCCTGGATTACAAATAGCTGTAGGAGGAAGGCCAAGAAATTTGCGGGTGTTAAATGGAGATGAATTTGCCAATTCTTCCGAAGTGAGTGCGCCTATTTTTTTATGAAGGGCATAACGAATCGTGGCATCTACTCCAAGAACCCATCCCTCATCAAGACGCTTCCAGAGAATTCCAGAAATAATCGGCATTTCTTCGACATCCTTGCTCTCACGTTCCAAAAGTGACGCCATAATGATAATTTCTTTTGGAGATCTCTTGCTCGGAATTTTAATTTTCTCCATTCTTTTTTGAAATTCGGAAAGCATTTTTCTCGCGAGATCCTCTGGAGAAAAATTTCCCGGATGTACTGCGTAAGTTTCTGGGAAGAAATATCCTTCTGAGGTGTTTCGATCTTTTGGAAGAAAATCGAAATCAGAAAAATCACAAGTTTTTCGAATACAGGAAAGAAACGATCCTGCTGGAGCATATCCTTTTGCTCTGATCCTTTCGTCAATTTCCTCAAGAGTAAGTCCTTCAGGGATAGTAAAAAATTCTTCTCGTTTTTGTATATTGAGAAGCACTTTCGCAATTTCGGGAAGAGACATACTGCTCGAGAGATAAAATCTTCCCGACTGAAGTTTTTTTGAAAAATCATTTCGAGAAGCATATTTTTCAAAAACCCATGCCGCAACAATAAAGTTTTCTTTTTCGAGCTTTTCAGAAATTTGCTTCAGAGTAAGTCCCTGATCGACCTTAAAAAGGCGCATTTCATCGGTAGCGGAAGCGGGCACCATCTCCAGAAGTTTTTGATATCGCAATTCCTCTATTGCCACAAAGGCGAGAGCTCCGAAAAAAATTATGCCCAGCATAACAAAAACCTTCCGGCGAAGAGATTGAAAACGTGAAGGCATATTTTTGAAAATATTTTGTGAAAAGTATCTGAGTTCGCTCTCAGAATGTTATACCACTTCGCTTTAGAAATATCACTTCTCAATACTGCGAAGCTTTTGAAACAATAATTCAACAGAGAAAGCTCCGTGGCATAATACTAAAATTGAGTATCCTTTCAAAAGCGAAGCAGTATTACATTCCCGGAAATCCCATATCTCCCATAATTCCTTTCATTTTTTCCGCTCCCACTTCCTGAGCCTTTTTTGTGGCTTTTTGGAGGGCTTCTTTTAGGGCTTTCTCCACAAATAGTTTTTTTTCGGGAACAAAAAGTTCTGGAGGAATATCGATTGAAATAATTTCCTGTTCAGCAGTCACCACAACTTTGATCCCAGAAGATCCTGCTTCAATATGAATATTTTTGAGTTCGGATTTTATTTGTTTTGCCTGTTTTTGGAGTTTGTACATATCCTTGAACTTTTGAAACATAGGGAATGTGGAAAAATTGAAATGCAGCGAAAATTATAGAGAATGGTGGTGAAATTGCAAACTCATGAAGAATCCTTTTGGGAGAATGCTACCTTCTCTTTTGGAGTCTAATTTTTTTTTCCCAGAGATCCTTTCTCCATTTTTTCCACATTTCTGGATCAAAAATTTTTGGATTTTTTTCGATAAATTTTCGAAAAATTCGATTAAAAAAGTGATTTTCACCACCTTTGAGGTAGTAATATCCTCCGAGTGAAGCCAGAAAAGCGCCAAGAGAATCAAGAATAAGATCCCACATGGTATCTTCAAGGCTGGCTCTCTGCATATTTGCTCCGAAAATATTATCCACGCCAAATTCAAAGATTTCCCAGAGTGCTCCAATTGCGACCGCAAAAACAAATGAAAAAATTCCGATAAATATCGTATCCATATGGATTCGAGTGCTCTTTTCTTTATTGAGAATGTACACGAGAAGAAATCCCAGAATTCCAAGAAGAACACCGGAACTCCCATGTACTACAATATCCCACCACCAAAATCGAACATAATAATCCTGGATCTCTCCGAGATATAACGAACAAAAAATAAAAATCACACACAAAAATTCTAATTCCGTAGGAAGTGAAACCTTATAGTTTTTTTCAATGATGGCCGGCAAAAAACTAAAATAAAACGCTGTTCCGGCAAGAAAAATATTCAGCCAATGTCCCGTGAATATCGCGAAAAAAAATGCAATGAGAAGAGCAACACGAATGATATAAGAAATGCGAAGTTGAATTTTGTCAGCAATATCCATATTTTCCAAATCATATCGTGCTTACTACTCATAGCTTACTGCTTCCTCCTCCGAAATTTCAAGAACAATACGAATCTTTTGCAGGGGATACGTTTCAGAAATAAAAGCGATATGGTGCTGGCAATTGTCCTTCAAATTTACTCGGATCGTAGAGCTCTATCATCTGCGTTTTTTCTCTGAACTCGGCAGCAAGATCATCAGGAAGGCTGCTCAGAATTTCCACAGAATCCCCAAGTCCAAAGTTAGCGCGAATAATTTTCATTTGCTCTATAGGCGTATTAACGCATGAATGTGATCCACCATTCCCTCGATTTGAAATTTCCCAGAATTTTGGGAGGACTCTCCATTCTGCATCATGGACGGCCCTGAATCCATCGTAATAGAGAGCGTTTTGTACAAACCACCGCCCTTGCATCCAATGGTTGGTGCGTTCGAGCCAGATTTTATATCCTCCAGGAGGCGTCGGTGTCGCATTCGCGCCCGAGAGAATTCGTGTATAGACAATTACTCGACAATTCTTGACTCCATATAGTACCTGTGTCTCTAAATCGACATAAATTCCTGTTTCGCCAGTAATCTGGTTTTGACACTGATCCTTTTGCTCTGTGAGTTTTTCTTGGCAGAGTTCAAAGTTTTTGTGAGATTTTTGAGAATTACAATCCTCTTCACTGAGATTCCAAGACGATCTTTTTTTGAGAATTATTTCCTCATCTCGCCCAAAAGCATTTTGCAGTGCAAGTTTTTTTCTGCAGAAGGAAAGGTTATCGGAATTCTTCATTTTGTCACAAAATTTCTTATCGAGTCCCTTCTCCTCAATTCTCTTCATGACACTCGTGATTTCAGTAATGCTTGAAAGGGATTTTCTGCATATTTTTTCTGATGGAGCATCATCTCCTGAGAAAGTTCCACAGAATTCCAGTGGCGCCGAATGGAGAGGATCTTCTTCGGTGTTCTTATCATTCTGCGAAGATTTGGTATTTGCCTCAATACTTACGTCCACATTTTGATCCTTTTGAGCATCATCGGACACGATATTCGCCAAAAAGTCTCTCTCTGGAGAGGGAGAAAAGATAATGAGTACTGCAAATATTCCGAGGAGCGTAAAAAGTTTCATGTTCATTTGACGTATTTTATTTTTGTTTTATGGGCGGATCAATTATTATGATAACATAAAAAACGAAAAAAGTAAAATATAAAAATCGCTTTTTAGAGACAAAATTTATGCGAAATATTTCACGGCATTCTCAAATATTTTCTGTCCGTCGCCTTCGGCTGGAAGTGATTTCCCTTCTCGAAGATATTGTTCTTTGAGAACAGTAAAATCAGGACGATTCGTCAGGAAAAGGCTTCGTTCTGGATGCGGCATAATTCCCAAAATTCTTCCTGTTGGATCGCACACCGCTGCAATATCCATGAGCGCACCGTTTGGATTTGCCGGATATTTTCCATTCGCCGGAGAACCATTTTCCTCTACATACTGAAACACAATTTGATCATTTTCTTTGAGTTTTTGAAGCTCCGATTCTTCCATATAATATTTTCCTTCGCCATGCGCTATTCCGTAATATGCGAATTCAATTCCTTTCGTAAAAACACATTTTTGGGAAATGTTTTTCATGTGAACCCATGTACACGTCACTCTTGCATTCTCATTCGCCATGAGCGCCGCTTGGCGTTCTCCATACTTTTCTTGAAGTGCTGGAACAAGGCCTAATGCCGTAATCATTTGAAAGCCATTGCAAATACCAAGAGTGAGAGTATCACGGCGCACAAATGCGAGAATTTCATCTCGCAAATTGTTGAACAGTTTATTCGCCATTGCTTTTCCTGCTCCCGTATGATCTCCGTGAGCGAATCCACCAGGGGCAACAAAAATTTGATAATCGCTTAATTTTTTTCGTCTATCAATCAGATCATTCACATGAACAATATCAGGAGTTGCTCCTTGTTGCTCAAAAGCAAAGGCCGTTTCTTCTTCGCTGTTGATCGCATAGCCAGTAAGAATGAGGACTTTGGGAGATGACATAGTTTGTTGAAAATTAAAAATTCTTAAATGTTCCCCTGTACGCATTTCCTGCCTCATCAAGATTCATATCAACGATTATGTTTCCCGAGAGTCCTGTAATGAGAATTTTTTCATCATCACGAACTTTTCCGACAAGTTGAGCTTGAGGAAAAAGTTTTTCAAAAACCTCTTTATTTTTTGGGTTTACTGAAACTGCAAAACGTCCTTGTGATTCGGAAAAGAGAAGAACATCATCACGATCAACATCTTCTTTTTGCACATTTCTGAGGTCAATTTCTATTCCTAATTTCCCAGCGATTGCTTTTTTGAGAAGCGCTGGGGCAAGACCTCCAATTTCTGGCGCAATCGCAGAAGCAATAAGATTTTGTTCCATTGCCGTATGCAATTTCCGGTACATCGGGAGAAATTTCTGTCCATCCACTTTCGGAACATTGTTTCCAATTGCGTTTTGCATCGCAAAATATTCGCTTCCCCCAAGTTCATTTTTTGTCGTTCCCAAAATATAAATCAAATCTCCGGGAAATTTAAGATCAAGAGTAACGCTTTTTCTCACATCTTCCACCATGCCGATTGCGGAAATAAGAAGCGTTGGTGGAACAGAAATTTTTATCGGAGTATCATTCTCATCAAATCCTTTAAAATCATTAAACATTGAGTCTTTTCCAGAAATGAATGGAGTTTCATATATAACGGCGGTCTCATAACATGCTCGTGCCGCTTCTTTGAGTTGTCCTAATCGGTCTTCTTCCGTTGAGGAACACCAGCAAAAATTATCCAGAAGCGCGAGATAATCAACATTTCCGCCAACAGAAATTGCATGTCTGACGGCAGTATCAATTGCTGATGCCGCCATGTGATAGGTGTCAATATCGCTGTATTTTGGATACAAAGCTTGGGAAAGCACTACTCCCCGATGGCTGGAGAGTACAGGACGAAAAACGCTCGCTCTTCCGTTCACGCGACCTTTTCCCTGAAGCGGCTGAATTCCACACCCACCTTGCACGTTATGATCATAATGAACAGAAATAAATTCATAACTCGCGATATTTTTTCGCCCGAGCATTGCTAAAACTATTTTTTGTAAATTTTTTTGCACAGATATTTGAGGTTCATCATGTTTTTTCGGAGTATACGTTGTTTTCAGTCGTTCTACAGGAACACCGTCATGAAGAAATTTCATATCTACGTCCATGATGGTTTCTCCGTTGTAAGAAACAACGCATCGTCCACCCTTCGTATATTCTCCAATAACCGTTGCTTCTACGCCGCGACGTTTCATGAGGTCCAGAAATGCATCCACTTTTTCTGGCGGAACTGAAAATGTCATGCGTTCTTGAGATTCTGAAATCCAAATTTCCCACGGAGAAATGTTTGGATATTTGAGCGGAACTTTTTCGAGTTCTACCTTGCATCCTCCGCATTCCTTCGCCATTTCTGCAACAGAGCAGGAAATTCCTCCCGCGCCGCAATCAGTAATGCTATTGTACATTCCAAGGCTTCTCGCTTCCTTTACGATCGCATCACTCATTTTTTTTTGCGTTACCGGATCGCCAATTTGCACTGCGGTAACTGGACTTCCGGTATCAAGCGCTTCAGATGAAAATGTCGCGCCATGAATTCCATCAAGTCCGACCGCTCCGCCAGCGACGATAATTTTATCTCCTGGCATTGCTTTCTTTTTCCAACTCGGCTTGTTTTCTATTTCTTTTGGGATGAGTCCGACAGTTCCGACAAACACGAGTGGTTTTCCTCGATATCGATCTTCAAAATACACGAATCCCTGAGGAGTCGGAATTCCTGATTCATTTCCACCGGAATACACTCCGTCTACCACTCCTTCTAAAATTTTTCGAGGAGAAAGCGCTTTATGTGTTTTATTTTTTCCACGATACAGCGGTCTTGCATCATCTGAATCCCCAAAACAATATCCATATCTATTCGCTACCGGTTTCGCCCCTTTTCCAAACCCAAGCGTGTCACGATTCACTCCGACAATTCCCGTAACGGCTCCTCCAAAAGGATCAAGTGCGGAAGGCGAGTTGTGAGTTTCCACCTTGTCAGTCACTAGATATTTGTCGTCAAATACGATTGCTCCGGAATTGTCGGTGAACACCGACACACAAAAATCTCTTTTTCCTTTCTTTTTCCGAATTTCTTCCGTTGCCCTTCGAATGTAATGTTTGTAAATTCCATCCTCTATTTCATCCATCGAATTTGCGAAAATCGTATGCTTGCAGTGTTCTGACCATGTTTGTGCAATGGATTCAATTTCAATATCTGTTGGTCTTCGTTTTTCTTTTCGAAAATATTCTCGAATCGCTTTTAAATAGTTCAAACTAAGCGCAAGCGGTCCTCTTCTGGTTCCATTTGCGTTTGGAATTCCATTTTTTCCGAGATCCGTAAGCTCTTCATCAGAAATTTCTAAATCCACAAGATCTGTTTTTGGCGTATGATGGAGTTCAACGCGAGGAACTCTTACTCCCATTCCCCCCTCGCGATCAAATTCTTCTTTGAATTTGATATGAATGCGCTGAATAAGCGGATTTGCAAATGTTTCCGCGATTTTTTGGATATCTTCTTTTTGAAGGTCTCCTTTCAAAAAAGTGATTTGTGAAGAATAGACATCTTCATCCGGGCGATGGAATTTTACTTTGAGAAGATCTTCAATATTTTCAATTACGGTTGTTCCAAGGTTATCGGTAACGCCCGGGAGAAATCCAATTTCAATCGCGTAGTCGAAGTCGCTCGACACATTTGGCGTTCCCAATGTGAATTTTTCAAAAAGAGGATTTATAAGAATTTTTCCGATTTGCTGTTTTTCTTCGTCCGTAAAATCTTTCGCAATGGTATACACATCGGTAATTTCTACATTTTGTACGGCATATCCATCATCTTTGAGTCGACGCAACCTTTTCTCAGCTCTCGTGTCTTTGATGATATTCCTGATTTCGAGGCGAAATGCGGTCATGCAGAGTTTTTTTGAAAATGTGTGAGGACATCCGAATCGTATCAGAGGTAAGAAATTTTGAGAAGATTTTTTTATGGTTTTGTAGATTTCCCATATGGAAAGAGGTACAATTCCCCACAGAAATTTTGTAGAGAAACATGCTTTCTTACGCTTTCATCAGTGCGACTCTCATTAGCCTTGTTTCATTTTCAGGAGCTTTGGCGCTCCTGTTTCAGCACAAAAAGATTGAAAAAATCCTCTTGCACCTTGTGGCATTTTCAGCAGGAACGATGATGGCGGGAGCACTTTTTCATCTCTTGCCGGAAGCACTTGCTGCTTACCCATTAAAAAATGTTCTTCCTTTCGGGTTTTTAATCATTGGATTTTCGGTATTTTTTATTTTAGAAAGATTCATTTTTTGGCATCATTGTCACAGGAATGGCGATTGTGAAGTCCATCCCGTTGGATATATGAGCCTCATCGGCGATGCGATTCACAATTTTTTAGATGGAGTTGTTCTCATTCCTGCATTTTTTATTGATACTCATGTGGGAATTGCGACGACAATTGCGATTATTGCTCATGAAATTCCTCAGGAAATAGGAGACTTTGGAGTCCTCCTTCATGCTGGAATGGAGCCTGCAAAAGCGCTTTTTTTAAATTTTCTCTCTGCCGTTTTTGCGATTCTTGGTGTGTTTTTTGGATGGGGAATTCAGGGAAAAATGGAAACAATGACGCCATTTCTTCTGGCATTCACTGCCGGAGGATTTCTCTATATTTCCGCAAGTGATCTCGTACCGGAACTTCATAAGGAAAAAAACCTCCTCAAAGCGACATTCTCATTTCTGATGTTTGCTGTAGGAATACTTCTCATGATGTGGTTAAAATTGGTGGAATAATCGTCAACACTATTTATGAATTTCATGACCACTGAGGCATTTTCAATATTTTTTATGATATGGAAATTTCTCAGTGTTTTTTGAATATTCCACGTTTTACCTCAAACACCTCCATTTTTCTTCTCATCTTCGGCATTTCTGTTGCTGTCACAAAAATTTGAGTATTCGAAAATGCGTGAAGAATCACTTTCCTTCGGTCTTCATCGAGTTCAGAAAAGACGTCATCGAGGAGAAGAACAGGGGAAAATGAGGTTTCTTCTGTAATAAAATCTTGTTCACAGAGTTTGAGTGCGATAATAGTGCTTCGAATTTCTCCACGAGATCCGACTTCTGCAATTGGTTTTCCATGAAATATGATCTGAAAGTCATCGCGATGTGGTCCTTTTTGTGTTGATCCGAGATGAACATCTTGATGGAAATTTTTTTCTAGCGTTTCAAAAAAATCGGCATCATGCGGGACTGAAGGGAGATAGAAAATATCCAAAGCATCATTCTTATGAAAGAGTTCTCTATATTTTTTTTGGAGATTTCTTTGGAGAAATTCCGCGTATTTTTGCCGATATGTGTGAAGCACCTTCGCCCATTTTTCAAGTTCCGCATCCCAAAATGCAAATTCCATTTTTTGGACTTTTCCTTTGGGAAAATCTATGAGGAGTTTATTTCGGTGTTTCAAAATTTTCTCAAAATTGAGCGATGCGGAGAGAAAATCAGGGAAAAGCGGAGAAAGAATTCGTGAAAAATATTGCCTCCGATATTTTGGACTTGCAAATGGAAGTTCCATGTCTTCCGGCGCAAAAAGCACTGTAAAAAAATGTTTTGTTTTCAAAAATTCCCCAGCGCTTTTTTGAACTCCATTTTTTCGGAAAATAGTACGACCAGATTTCCCCGTGCCTTGTTCCCAAAAAATTTCAAGAATTTCCTTTTCTGTATTTTCGAGAATTATTTCTCCAGTAATTTTGGAATATTCCGCTTCTTCTTGAATAAATACTGACTTTTCACGGCTTCGGAATGGGCGAGAAAGCGAAAGCGCATAAATTGCTTCCAGAAGATTTGTTTTCCCCTGCCCATTTTTTCCCGTAAAAATATTCATTTTCGGAGAAAAATTCAGCGTCGTTTCTGAAATGTTGCGGAAGTGACTCAGGGAGATGGAGGAGATATGCATGAAGCTTATGAGGAGGAAGCTGAGAATAAGGGAAACTCAGGAAATTTTATCGAGCCCCAAAAATGATTGGTAATTTGTTCGATGGATGAGATGGACACTACTCTCCGGATACGCTTCTAAAAAAACTTTCGGAATTTTCCATGTATCTTTTTTCCACTTAAATTCAAATCCAGAGAGAATTCCTTGAGATTCTTCAATATAATCAATTTCCTGCTGTTCTCGGGTTCTCCAAAAATATACATTCGGATCTTGCGATGAATTCAAATTGTATTTTATTCGCTCACTGATCATGAAATTCTCCCAAAGCGCGCCTTGATCCTGCCTCAAATGGAGAGGATTCAAATTATTAATAAGCGCGTTTCTCATGCCCGTATCATAAAAATAGATCTTCCTGAGTTTCTTGAGTTCATTTCGGATATTCCTGCTAAAAGGGCTTAACCGAAAAATAATAAAAGCTTTTTCCAATATTTGGATGTAACTTGCTATTGTGTTTTTATCGACTCCAATAAGAGCTCCCAGTTCATTATAAGAAACTTCATTGCCAATTTGGAGCGCTAATGCCTGAAGCAATTTCTCTAAAATTTCAGGACTTTTCATGTTTTGATATGCAAGTACGTCTTTGTAGGAGTAGCTTTGCGCGAGGCTTTTGAGTTTTTCTTTTGCAGAAAGACCTGATTCAACAATCTCTGGATACATTCCATAAATTATTCTTTGTTCGATGATTCGATCTATTTCCCTTTCGGAATATATTCCGCTGAGTTCGCTGAGGCTTAATGGAAAAAGATAAAATTCATTTTTTCTTCCCGTGAGAGGTTCAGAAATTTCATTCGAAAGATCAAAAGAGGAAGAACCAGTCGCGATTATTTGCATTTCCGGAAAATTATCTACGATCAGCTTGAGCGTGAGACCGATATTTTTCACTCTCTGCGCTTCATCCAAAATAATCAGTTTTTTCTTTCCGAGAAAAGATGAGAGTTCAGTGGATGTCTTATTCGTAAGGGCTTCTCGAACATCGGGCTCATCACAATTCAAATATTCTGAATCTTTTGGAAATTTTTTTTGAATTTCTTTCACAAGCGTCGTTTTTCCTACCTGTCTCGCTCCATAAATAATCACCACTTTTCCCTGAAAAAGCGATTGTTCAACGATTTTCTGTATGGTTCTCTCTAAAAACATAATAATTTTTGGTGAGTTGTCTCACCTAAATATATAGTATTTTGGTGAATAGGGCAAGAGTTTTTGAGTTTTAAATGCATTTTGGGCTTCATTTTTCCAGAAATTTCGGGTATAATAGTTCAAATTAAGATATTCCCATATCCAGTTTATGGTTTTAAGAATTTAGATATACGTTTCTCATGTTAAAGATGCTTGCACAAATATCAGGAAACGAAAAAGAAGTAAAACTACTTCAATTGATTTTGAATAAAATCCGAAAGTATAAAGAGACAAAAAATAGAAAAAAAGATAACAAAAGACTTAAAAACTTAGAAGAGGAATTGGAAAATCTTTAGAATTTTATTATTTTCAGATATGGGAGGCGAGAATTTTACAGGAGATTTGAATAAAAAAATCGATACGGCAATTGATCAGGTTGTAGGAGATACTAATGAAGCAGAGAAACAATTAGTCGAAAAAGCCGATCAACTGCGCGATAAACTTAAACAAGCGATTACATCACAACATACTGAAGACGAGCAAATTAAGGCAGAGGAATGGACAGAAATTTTTGAATCATTACCAAAAGATCTTCTTAAGGATTTTGAGATTTACGATGTAAATGGGCTGAAATTTTTTATTTTATTAAAGCCATTTTTTCAGTAGTGGGCGGTTAAGAAAAGGTTAATAGCTTAAAGTGATTGTTTTAGACTGTGGTTTTGAGATTTTTAACATTTTTCGATTTCAGGGAAATTCAGGGATAATTGGCATATTTTTTGCTGGTTTCCTATGAATACAGG
>JACRHZ010000053.1 GCA_016220175.1 Candidatus Peregrinibacteria bacterium | reverse complement strand
TGACGGATCGGTAATCGTCACCGAATGGAATCCGGCGTATTCTTTTTTATAGGCATCGAGAGGATCAAAGAAGTAATGTCCACCTTCGTAATCGTAGGTATTCGTGTATGACGGCGCCGCTATCGATGCTTTTACCGTTGAGGTGTGAACCGTATCAATAATAAACGGAAGATTCGGATTCGTTCCTTCTTGAGCTGGAGTTCTGTATGATGTTGATGGCTTATACGTCATTTCCTGAATTCCTCCCGCGGGATATTCAATACGCTTCATAAGATCGATTCTCTTTCCCTCGATTTGCTCCATTCCGTCGTAATAGAAAAATCGAGTTGGCGGATATGCGAGAGCTCCCGCTCGAACGGTAATTCCCGTGAGTTTTCCTTTTATGCTTTCTCTTTCATCATGTGAAAAATCATAGGTTCGAATAAGTTCTCGGGATCCGCTCGCGTACGAAGAGACTTCTATTCCGCTGATAAAATATTTTCCTTCTGCACGGAATCCCGTCACGTATGAGATCGGAACATACGATCTTGCCACTCTCAAAAATTTAATTTCATAAATTCCGAGATCATTTGGGAGGGGAGATCCTGTATATCTGATCGTATCCGGATATGCAAGCCCGGCTTCCTCAAAATACGTGAAGCTCATGGTATTTCCCTGAATATCTTGCACTTTTTGGAGCATCCATTTGTACACTCGAGTTGAATCAGCCGGATCTGTTAAGCGATTCTCCTGAGTGGCGCCAAAAGTAAAAATTGTTCCCTGATTATCCGTAATCGTCCACGTATTATTCGCAAAAACGTATTTCTGAAATCCTCCTTCTGTCTTTGCTGCGTATTCTCCATTCGGAGTATTTACGGAAATAAGTTCGCTCTGGGATCCAAAAATATCTGAGGAAAAATCATTCTGTGTATAGAGCTCATTAATTCCTTTTGCCGTACTTCGGTAAATTGCATTTGCCGGAAACCTCCATCCAAATCCCAACTCAGAAAGAAAATTTCTGTCCGAACTGGAATACTCTAGCGTAAGACTCGGCATAAGCGATGATCTTCCTTTTGGAATCCAGAGCGGATACTGATAGGTCGCGGCTCCCGTAAACAAATCGGTTGCATAATTTCCCAGAAGTCCTTTGAGGAATGCGAGGGGATTTTCTTGTACTGGCGCTGCGGGAGTTGGAATCGGTTCTGGATCTGGAGGAGGAGTTTCTATGACGACATCATCTTCTGTTGTTGCCGAATCTGTGGCATCAGTCGCTGCTTTTTCTTCAGCTTCTTTTTCTGGATCAATTGGCGCATTTTTATCTTCTTCCTGAAATGTTTCTGTATCGGGAATTTGCTCTGTTCTTGTGCTAAGACCAGCATCCGTTTTGTCTGTTGATACAGCTGCAGCACCTTGGTCAACTCCGCCAGAATTTTCTCCGGTGGAAACTTCACCTGATGAGGTTCCTCCTCTGTCCACACTTTCACTCGCCATCACCGGAGGTGCGCTCCCAAGAAGAGCATTGGAAATAAGAATGATGGTAAGAAAAATCGAGAGATGGCGTTTCATGGGAAAAAAAAGAGAAAAAAAACGAAATATTTATTGTTGAGCACAGTCACCGTAATATCCTTGTGAACTGTTGTACACGCATTTATACGACCAATTGAATCCTGTGCTTCCTTTATTTAAGAAAATTCCAAATTTGTAAAATTCGTCGGTGCCGGGATAAGATGTTGCATTTTCGGCAAATACAATGTCATTTAGACCATCGCCATTCATATCTGTAAAAAGAGTATTTCGTTGCGGTGGAGGATAAGGAGTTCCAGAATAGTAGGTCGTTGGAATAAGAAAATAGAGCGCCTGCACAGTAGTGTCATTAGCATCTATATTGCTCGAATGCCGCCAAGCATCATACCCATTATACATTTTGAGACCTCCATAATTCCATCCTGCGGACGCAGTTGGAAGAAAAATATTGTTCAAATTATTTTCAGTCTGAAGAGATGTTTTTTGTTCGGATTTTAGAGGAGTTGGAGCACCTCCAATAAGAATTATGAGGGAAATAAAAAAAACGAAAACGAGAGAAGTATTTCGGTAGAAATTTTTCATAAGAAAAAAATGAGAGGAAGAAAAAATAAAATTACGAACTCATATCTGCGCAGTCGCCATACCAGCGAGTATTATCTGGTGTACTAAAGTCATATGACCCTTGACATCGGAATGCCACATCCCATCCAGAGCCAGTATTGATATATACACAATCTTCAACATGATATTGAGTCTGATTGATTGTGTGTTTCCGATGCATATAATCTGCAAGCCCATCTCCATTAACATCGAGAAATTGTTCCGCAGGAGGCTGATAACTACTATCAGTTGTGAGTATTGGGAAAGCCAAAGTCGACCACGGAGCATCGGTTTTGAGATTCGCAGAGGATGGCCATCCTGAGTTTAGGGTGCATCCAAATAGTTCGGCGGGGATCTGAGATATTCCTACATCTCCCTGCGGCAAAACATCTGCAGATTCTCCCATCGCCTCAGCAGATGAAAGATGATTCGAAGAAAAATACCAAATAGAAATATTTACCGCCAGAATTACTGAAAAAATCGAAAGGAAGAAAAAGGTGCGTTTCATGTGAAAATGGTAAAAGAATAAAAATATAATAACGTGACGAACATAGTTTTTCCTCTAATACTCAGAACTTGTCAATCACTTGTTTTATTTGTTTTATTTTTCATCATATTTTTTAATATTAATTTAATTTTTAAAAGAAAATACTTATCGAATTTCATTATCTTCCATATCAAAATTGTGCAAAAAAATAACTTTTGGCAAAACGTTTAAAAAGACTTCCTCTCAACAT
>JACRHZ010000052.1 GCA_016220175.1 Candidatus Peregrinibacteria bacterium | reverse complement strand
TGACGGATCGGTAATCGTCACCGAATGGAATCCGGCGTATTCTTTTTTATAGGCATCGAGAGGATCAAAGAAGTAATGTCCACCTTCGTAATCGTAGGTATTCGTGTATGACGGCGCCGCTATCGATGCTTTTACCGTTGAAGTGTGAACCGTATCAATAATAAACGGAAGATTCGGATTCGTTCCTTCTTGAGCTGGAGTTCTGTATGATGTTGAAGGTTTGTATGTCATTTCCTGACTTCCTCCTGCGGGATATTCGATTCGCTTCATAAGATCGATTCTCTTTCCCTCAACTTGTTCCATTCCGTCGTAATAGAAAAATCGAGTTGGCGGATAGGAGAGATTCCCACTTCCTCCTCGAACGGTAATTCCCGTGAGTTTTCCTTTAATAGAATCTCCTTCATCATGTGAAAAATCATAGGTTCGAATAAGTTCTCGGGATCCGCTCGCGTACGAAGAGACTTCTATTCCGCTGATAAAATGTTTTCCTTCTGCGCGAAATCCGGTGACATACGAAGTTGGAATATATGACCTCTGAACTCTCAAAAATTTGATTTCATAGATTCCGAGATCGTTCGGCACGGAAGATCCGGTATATCTGATCGTATTTGGATATGCAAGCCCAGCTTCCTCAAAATACGTGAATGTCATCGTATTTCCCTGAATATCTTGCACTTTTTGGAGCATCCATTTGTACACTCGAGTTGAATCAGCCGGATCTGTTAAGCGATTTTCTGGAGTGGCGCCGAAAGTAAAAATGGTTCCCTGATTGTCTGTAACCGTCCACGTATTATTCGCAAAAATGTATTTCTGAAATCCTCCTTCTGTCTTTGCTGCGTATTCTCCGGTTGCAAAATTTACGGAAATAAGTTCGCTCTGGGATCCAAAAATATCTGAGGAAAAATCATTCTGTGTATAGAGCTCATTAATGCCTTTTGCCGTACTTCGGTAAATTGCATTTGCCGGAAGTCTCCATCCAAATCCCAACTCAGAAAGAAAATTCCTGTCCGAACTCGAATACTGAAGCGTAAGACTCGGCATAAGCGATGATCTTCCTTTTGGAATCCAGAGCGGATATTGATATGTCGCCGCTCCCGTAAATAAATCGGTTGAATAATTTCCCAGAAGACCTTTGAGGAATGCGAGGGGATTTTCTTGTACCGGCGCTGCGGGAGTCGGAATCGGTTCTGGATCTGGAGGAGGAGTTTCTATGATGACGTCATCCTCCGTTGCTGCTGCATCTTTGTCTGCTTCTTCGGCTTCTTTTTCTGGATCAATTGGCGCATTTGGATCTTCTTCCTGAAATGTTTCTGTATCGGGAATTTGCTCTGTTCCTGTGCTAAGACCAGCATCCGTTTTGTCTGTTGATACAGCTGCAGCACCTTGGTCAACTCCACCAGAATTTTCTCCGGTGGAAACTTCACCTTCACCTGATGACGTTCCTCCTATGTCTACACTTTCACTCGCCATCACCGGAGGTGCGCTTCCAAGAAGAGGATTGGAAATAAGAAGAATGGTGAGAAATAACGAGAGATGGCGTTTCATAGGGAAATGAAAAGATATGAGAAATTAGGAAAAAATATGTGTCGGTCTTTCTCCTGTTATGGAGCTTGGATTGAAATTTCTTGGAAATTAAAATTCCCTTTGTTAAGAGAAATGCGATTGGATTCCACAATATCAACAAGTCCATCTCCATTGATATCAACTGTCTCCGTTTCATGACCACCACTGCCAGGGGGTGCGAAATATAATAAATTTAATGCATAATAAATCATGTTGTCTTCCCTTGTCTCAGGAGCTCCTGCGGCACAGTTTCCATAATATGTATTATAACGTGGATCGGAATATTCCTCTTCCGTGCATTTATAGACTAATTCGAAATTCGTTCCGCCAATATTTAAAAAGAGTGCGAAAAAAGTTCGAAACGTGCCTACAGAGTTTCCATCACGGTAACCTTCGTGATACAAGATATCGAGAAGACCATCTCCATTTACATCAAAAAATCTGCCGAATCTTCCATACGATTGTGGAGGGGTGCTGGAGACATATGACCCTTGCAGTTTTTGCAATACATTAAATATGGAGTTGTGTGCTTTGCTTGATGCTGAATACCAGTTATAACGATTAGCAAAGATGTCCCCCGTGCGGCAGTGATGATCATTCGGATCCCGCTCCCAGCATTGTACTGCTACAGAGATATCTTGAGGAGTAATTGTCTCTTCCACTTCCTCACTCGCCTCAGAAAAAAGAGATGGCAAAAATGCCAAAACGAGAAAAATAAAAATTCCAAAAAGAAATGATTTTTTGCTGAAAAATTGAAGAGAGAGTTTCATGGGAAAAGAAAAAATTGGGGAAATTTACTGCTGAGCGCAATCGCCATACCAGCGAGTTTGACCGGTTGCAGGATCTCGCAAATTTGAACATTTGAAGACCATATCCCAACCTGAGCCGTTATTCAAGAAAACGCAATCATTTATTTGGTTCACACTATATCTATTATCAAGATAATGGTGGCGATATATGTAGTCTGCAAGTCCATCACCATTTATATCGACGAATGTTTCTTCTGGTTTACTTGATAATCCATCGGTATAAAAAGAATATTTTGTGTCTTCCCATGTGTGGAGAGGAAATGCAACAGTTGACCAAGGGGCATCCGTTTTTAAATTAGCAGAGCTTGGAAGACTGCCTGAGTCCGATTCACATGCATACATTCCTGACGATGACTCAATGCCGATGCCCCCCTGCGGCAAAACATCTGCAGATTCTCCCATCGCCTCAGCAGATGAAAGATGATTCGAAGAAAAATACCAAACGGAAATATTTACCGCCAGAATTACTGAAAAAATCGAAAGAAAGAAAAAGGTGCGTTTCATGTGAAAATGGTAAAAGAATAAAAAATATAATACGTGATGAATAGAGCTTTTCCTCTAATACTCAGAACTTGTCAATCACTTGTTTTATTTTTCATCATATTTTTTAATATTAATTTAATTTTTAAAAGAAAATACTTATCGAATTTCATTATCTTCCATATCAAAATTGTGCAAAAAAATAACTTTTGGCAAAACGTTTAAAAAGACTTCCTCTCAACAT
>JACRHZ010000051.1 GCA_016220175.1 Candidatus Peregrinibacteria bacterium | reverse complement strand
TTTTCTCCTTGTATCACATCAAACCACTGCAGAATTCCTTCAGGAAGAAAAAGCTGAAGAAATTCTTGTTCTTGAATATTCATACCTCCAAAAAAAATCCTCCCCCATTCTACATCAGTCCAGCAAATTATTGCCTGATCCGAAATTGTAACGAGCTAAGGAAATACTGATAAATAGAAAAAAGTAAAGATCATCACAGAGAAAGCAGGAACACGGAAACTCTGAGAAATGATGAAATACGAGGAATCAAGACCAAAAATCCGCAGTCGTACTCAATGTACGGCGAGGAATTTTTGGTCGCAGATGACGAAGTAGTTCGCATTTATCAGAGTTTCCCTAATATTTTTCCACAAAATCCCAAAGAAGGCGCACATTTCTTCCGGTTGCCATTCCTAAATTTTCATCAAACGTCACAGAGGCGATATCAAGATGACACCATGGTGTTTTCTCTGTAACAAAATGCTGAAGGAAGAGCGCTCCTTCAATTACCATCGCTTTCATTTTCCCTGAAGCATTTACAATGTCTGCTATCTTTGATTCAAGATTCTGTTCATAGCGATCGTGGATCGGGAGTTCCCAAAGCGGTTCATCAACAGACTTCGAAGATTCCAAAAGTGCGGCAACCATTTGAGAATTTTTTCCAAGGAGAGCGACAATATCGTTTCCCACGGCATACACACAGCCTCCGGTAAGAGTCGCCATATCTACTATTGCCCGTGGAGAATAGCGTTTTTCTACGTATGCAAGCGCATCTGCAAGAATAAGTCGTCCTTCAGCATCAGTATTCGTGATTTCAACAGTTTTCCCATTATACATTCGGAGAACATCATCCGGTTTGTAGGATTTTGCACTAATGAGATTTTCAACAGCAGGGATGGCTGCAATAATATTTTTTTTCACTTTGGTTTTTGCGAGTGCAAAAAAAGCGCCAAGCACTGTTGCCGCGCCACCCAAATCTTGTTTCATCGTCCGCATATATTGTCCTTTGGTGTTGAGTCCACCGCTATCATATGTCACCCCTTTCCCGACGAGAGCGAGTGGTGCCTCTTTTTTTCCTCCAGAATACTTGAGAAGAAGAAGTCGTGATTCTTCCTCACTCCCCAAACCAACCGCAAGAATTCCACCACATCCAAGTTTGATAAGTTCTTTTTCTCTGAGAACTTCGATGGAGACATGAGAAAGGTTTTTTGTGATTTCACGAGCTATTTTTTCCAAATAACTCGGAGTTGCAACGTTCGGAGGTTCATTGATTAAATCCTTTGTATATTTTACGGCTTCAAAAAGAGTTTTTAATTGTTTTTCCCAGGATGCATCTTTCGGTCCAACAATTTGTACATGAGAAAGTTTTTTTTCTTTCTCATTTTTCTTTTTTGAGTCTTCAGATTTTTTTGCCCCTTTCCAGTGAACAAATTCATAGAGCCCGAGCACGATCCCTTCTTGGAAAGCTTTCCATTGGTCTTTTTTTAAAACTCCGGAAAGAGCTGCAGCTTGTTCCACCTCAAATTTTGCAGCAGTGGAATGGAGGCTTTCTCCTATCTCTCTTGCCTCTCGTGTTGTGAATTTTTTTTTCTCTCCGAGAAGTTGGATAAAAACAGGAGCATCATTTGAGAATACAGGGAGAACTCCTGAAGCGGGAAATCGTCCTGACTCTAATGTTTTTCGAACTGCTCTTTTTTGGACAGAAGAGAGTCCCCGAAAAGCCTTTCGTAGGGATTTTTTTGCATCTTCTTTAAAAAACGGGAAAAAAACTGCTTGTTTCCGTCGATTTATTCGAGGAGCGATATCAAATGAGATCATAATTACATGAAAAATAAATTGTGGATAATTGTCGTCCTCTTTATAATACTCGAAATTATTTTCCTTAGCGAATGTTTTTTTGATTTTTTTCGTAGGTATTTCATTTAAGTTTTGTACTTTGTGCTTCTCTATTTTCTCGTGTATATTTTCGGCAGAAAAGAGTACTTGTTTTTTTATTTATATGCAGTGTATAAAATGTAAAAACATTGATACGCGTGTTATTGATTCGCGTGTTACGGATGAGGGACGAAGTGTGCGAAGGAGGCGTGAATGCGAAAAATGTCTTCATCGTTTTACCACTTTTGAGCGAATCGAAACTACCGGACTTATCGTGGTAAAAAACAATGGAACACGAGAACCATTTTCACGTGAAAAACTTGAACATAGTGTGTGGATTGCCTGCAGCAAAAGACCAGTAACCCGTGAGCAAGTTGAAGAAACTCTCGCAAGACTTCTGGAGGGATGGGGAGGAGGCAAGGAAATTACTTCTCAAAAAATTGGTGAAGATCTCATGGTTGAACTCAAAAAACTCGATCATGTAGCCTTTATTCGATTTGCGAGTGTATATCGAAGTTTCAAGGATGTCGAAGATTTTAAGGATGAAATTTCAAAATTATTTTCCTCTCCTCAAAAATAATTATTTCCTCATGTCTCCTGAACTTTTGAGATTTCTCGAGCAGATGAAGCGTGATGGAATTTCTCGAAATATTCCGAATATTTCCATTTCTTCTGGGCATATTTTACAATTCTTTTTAAGAATCATTGGTGCAAAAAATGTTTTTGAGATTGGGTGTGCAAATGGCTTCTCTACTATTTTTCTCGCAGATGCATTACGAGATGCTGGAGGAAAACTCGTAACGTCCGACGTTTCTCAGCCGAGCTTTGAAGAAGCTCAAGAGAATCTTTCAAAAGTGCATCTTTCAAAATATGTTGATTTTCGTTTTGGAGATGCCGTGAATGTTCTCGATGAACATGAAAAATTTGATCTTATCTTTATCGATGGTCAGAAAAATAGAACCCATGAATTCTTTGAATTCGCAAAAAAACACCTTTTTCCCCGCGGAATTATTCTCGTAGATAATACCGCAAAATTTCCAAAAAAAATGGAAGCGTTTACAAAACTTAGAAATCGTGAATTTGAGTTTTTCTTTTTTGACATTCTTCTTGATGCAAGTGACATGATGACTGTGGCTTTCTGTAAATAATCTTAGGAGTTTTCATCATTATCATTTGCATCGCTACATTCAGTATCGTCAGGATAGTCTACCAATGCGTCTGCATCGTTATTTATTCCATCATTACACTAAGGAAGAGGTTTTCCCGTATTATCGACATAGAGAGGGACTACATTTTTTCCGCCCGAAGGAATAGAATTCCAGTTTGGATCTTTGAGCGAATCTCCAAGTCCTTCTGAGGGATAGACCATAAATTGAATTGGTCGTGGAGGGACTGTATTATATGAAGGGACTGTTGTATATATTGTTTCGCCCGCAACAACAATGTGTGCTTGACTTTTGAGTTCCCAATCTGAAGCCCCCTGATCTCTCGCCCCAAATGCAACCGCGCTATAATCTTCTGAAGCGACTCTATATCCTTCTCCATGGACAGTTGCGTCATACAGAGACATTTCTAAAACAGTATCCAGCGCAAAAAATCCCTCTGTGGCGCGTTCCAATTCTTCTCCTGATTCCGAAGTTCCCATTACCAAATATCCAAGACTTATGGTCGTGAGTGACATTGCAGAAACTGCAATTGCTGCAAGAAGCAAAATGCTCCCGCTTTGAGCTTGCATTCGAAGATTCTCTGAGATGCTCTTCCAGGAGAGTTCCATAGAAAAATGATGATCAGAAACAGCGACCATTATACTCTAAGAAAGATCATTTCAAAAGAATTTATTTTAAGGCAGCATATTTTTCGACACTCTTTTTTTCCTCGTCTGAAAGATTATTCCAATACTTCTTTGCGCTTACGCCGTTTGGAAAATTATATTTTGGACAAATTTCTAAAAGAGGAGCAACCACAAATGCCCTCATGTGGGCAAATGGATGAGGAATGGAAAGATCTTTTGTTGCGATGATTTCGTTATTCCAAAAGAGAATATCGATGTCGATTTCTCTTGGTCCCCACTTTTTTGTCCTTTTTCTTCCAAGTTTTTTTTCAATGGTAAGAATTTCTTGTAAAAACTGCTGAGGCGCATGACTTGTTTCCATTTCAAGAACAAGATTTAGAAACCGATCTTGATCTTTTTCTCCCCACGGAAGAGTTTCCCATAGTGAAGAAATGTGAAGAATATTTCCGAGTTTCCCGATGGACAAAATCGCTTTTTGGACGTATTCCTCGCGATTTCCAACGTTTGAGCCAAGAGAAAGAAAAATGTGGGAGTTCTGAGTCATTCAAAAATACAAAACTGGTAGGTGAAATGTATGCCAAAAATTTAAAATTTAAAAGTTGAGAGAGAAATCGTTGCACTTTTCCTCTAATCCTGAAAAAATATTTTTGATTTTCCTCTCTTAATATTTTCTTTATGGAACGCACACTTGTCATTATTAAGCCCGATGCCATTCAGCGTGGTCTTATTGGAGAGATCACTTCTCGATTTGAAAAGAAAGGTCTCAAGCTTCTCGGAACAAAAATGATGACCTTAGAAGATGCTGTCCTCAGAGAGCACTATGCACACATTGCCGATAAGCCATTCTTCCCTGGTATTTGTGAATTTATGAAGAGTTCTCCTGTTATTGTACAATGTTGGGAAGGACTTGAAGCGGTGAATGCTGTTCGTAAAATCTGTGGAATTACAAAGGCTCGCGAAGCCGATGCGGGGACTATTCGTGGGGATCTTGCGATGAGCGTGCAGTGCAATGTGGTTCATGCTTCTGATTCTCTCGAAGCGGCGAAGGATGAAGTCCCTCGATTTTTTAATAATAATGAACTGTTTGAGTATAGAAAATCAGAATATTTGCACGTATATTCAAAGGATGAGCACGAGGAAAGATAAATTCTAATTTTTAAATCTTAATTTTTAAACATTAAAAATTAGACATTAAGATTTATTTAAAAATTTCAAAATTTAAAATTAAAAATTAAAAATTTCAGGAAATACTATTCCGATTTCTCACATTTTTCCCTTGATCTTTGGTTTCGCCACCGCATGTTCCCACGCGATTTCAAAAATTTGCCGCTGCGTTTCTGCTACGGCAGAAGAGTGAATAATGATGGCAAAAGTATTCGGATCAAATGAAGCGATAAAAACATTGTCGTCATAAATTTTGATTTCATTTTCCACTCGAAAATGTCGATTCGGAAGAAGCCTTGTTTCTCGAAAATATTTCTGGTCTTCTCTCTGAACGCGCTTTCCATAAGGATCATCTGGAAAAAGTCCGCGTAAAAAAATCTTGTTATTCTTCCGTACCGAAACATATTCTTCATCATAATTCGGCCAATGAATTCGAATGTTTTTTGAATTTGCATAATTCAGGATTTCTGTTTTTGCTGTAAGTGTTTCTTTATAGGCTTTTTGAACACCTTCGAGACCCTCAAAAAATTGAACTCTCGGGCGAAGCCCTTGCCCGCCAATAAGTGCGAGGAGGTTCGGGAGCTCTTCCGTGAGATTTTTTGCTTTTTGCTCCACATCTTCCACAAACACTTTGGGGTCGGCCGCAGTAAAAAATCTCATTCCTTTTTGTTCATTCACACCAACAATTCCCTCATGAAAAAGACGCTTGAGAATGCTATATGTGGTCACTCGATTGAGATTGGCTTTTTCCGCGATTGCAGAAACGGGACTTGTCCCAGCTTCGAGCGCAGCGATGTAGACACGCGCTTCACTTTCCGAAAGACCAATTGCAGTGAGTTTTTTAATGAGAATATTTATCTCCATGTGTCAACTTGAAATTTTTCCAAACAGCGAGGAAATTTTATCAATTTTTTGTGACTTTTCTCCGTAATTATACTGTTGTAGAAAATTTCTACAAGACGATTTTTCCTTGTTTGAAAGCTTGATTGCCAAAATTTTCGGCGTACAATCAGCGCGAATTTTTTCATTTTTCTTTTTTCCTATGTCAAACGATCAGGCTTCTGTTTCTTCTTCCGAAGCACTCAAAAACCACCTCGAAGCGGTTTATGAAAAATTTATGAAAGAATCTGCGTTAAGAGAAAATTCTTCCCACGATGTTCCACTTGTTTCCCCATCATCCCTCAGAGATTTCTTGGCTCTTTCATATTCTGAACTCGAAGAAATAAATCTCGAAATGAAAAAGCTCGCCACTTCCGGGAAATCCGAAGATTTTTTGAAAGACAAGGTTCTCAAATACTTGCAGTCAGAAAAAAGAATAAAAGCTGTTACTGTCGGGTTTAGTGATATTGAAGGACGCTTCCACATGCTTGACTATGATAAAAAATATTTTCTGAGTTCTTATGACAACCTTACTTTTGATGGGTCATCCATTGTTGGATTTAGCGCTCAAATGCAATCAGATCTCAGACTTGCTCCAGACTGGGGAACATTTCGAATTCTTCCCGCAGATATTTTTGGTCCTGGAAAAATTCTTATGTTCAGCTTTGTCTTGAATCAGAATGGATCTCCGTATGCTGCAGATTTCCGTGGGAGACTCAAGATGCTCACGATGGAGCTCCAAAAAAAGGAAGGATATACGGTGAACATGGCGCCAGAAATTGAAGGATTTGCATTTGAAGGAATAGATGCAGAACAGAATTTTTCTAGCGCTCACGGATTCAAACTTGCTACTCGTGGAGGATATTTTTATGCACTTCCTCAGGATCGTCTTCGAAAATTTATTGATACCGTTGCAGAAGCGCAAAGGGCCATGGGGTTTGAAAATGAAAAGGATCACGGAGAGGTTGCTCCGTCACAATTTGAAATTAATTTTAAATACACAGATGTTCTTACTGCATGTGATGAAATTCAACTCTATAAACTTACTGCTCGTCAGGTTGCGAAACTCATGGAAATGACCGCAAGCTTTCTTCCAAAGCCAGTGATGGGGATAAATGGAAGCGGAATGCACACGAATATGAGCATCTCAAAAAATGGAAAAAACGCTTTCTATAGTGCCACTCAAATGAATGCCATTTCAGATGTCGCACACCGTTTTATTACTGGAATCCTTCATTATGCAAAAGATCTCTGCCTCGTTATTTGTCCAAGTGTAAATTCGTACCGAAGGCTCGACCCGCGTTTTGAAGCTCCAAATGAGATCAAGATGTCTCCACGAGATCGCGGATCAATGGTGCGAATTCCCATCGGAAATGAGAAATCTGCTCGAATTGAAGTCCGTTCTGTCGCACCAGATGCCAATCCTTATCTCACCAATTTCAGTCTTATTCATGCAGGTCTTTTAGGAATTCGTTCTTCGGACAAAGAATATGCAGAAATGTCAAAAGTGCTCACTAAAAAACCTTTTCCGAAACTTTTTGGAAATATTGCTGATGCCCTCAGAGCATTCCATAAGTCAAAGTTTATGGAATACATTATGGGTGAAGAAAATCATGAAAAGTATTATGCCATCAAGAAAGAAACGGCGATGAGAAGCCCTGAACTTCTCGGAATAAAGGTGAAAACAGCAGAAGTCATCTATCACCACGAAGTGAGAAATCAGGAGATTTGGAAAAAGTTTTAATACCAATTCTTAATAAAAATGCTGCCTATTTTCTTATATGCAAATAAGAACGGGAAAGCAATAAGCAGTAGGCAATAAGTGTTGTAAAAATTAGGCTTACTGCTGATTGCTTACCGCTTACTGCTTCTCAAAAGTGTGGTTATGAAAAATTAATTCTGGAGTTTTCCCACATCAAGAAGTGGGATAGCGCCATCTGGAAGAATTCCCCAGTTAATTTGGGGCGCCATTTTTTGGACAAATTCAAGTTGAATCACTTCTGGGCTTTTTGAAAGAGCTTCACCTTTGAGTCTGATTGATTCGGATTCTCCTTCGGCTTCAATAATTTTCGTCTTTTTCTGAATTTCCGCCTCTTGTCTTTCGAATTCTGCTTTTTGAATTTTTTGTTCTGCCACTTGTTTTTCTTCAATAGCATTTAAATACACTTCTGAAAACTGAACATTTCTGAGAAGAAGCGTATCAAGAATAATATCATGTAATGCATATCGAGCTTGTAACTTTTCTTGCATTTCTTTTGCGGCTTCTTGGCGTGATTCGAGCAGAAAGAGTTGTTTTGATTCGTAACCAGTGATTATTTCCCGAATAATGCTCCTCACTTCTGGGCGGATAATTATCCCATCATAATCAGAACCGATTTCATGGAGTATATCTGAGGCTTTATCAGGCTGAATGCGATATCGAACAGTCGCATCAATCCAGACGGTTTGACCATCTTTCGTGAGAGCCTCAATGGAATCATCTCCTCGAATTCTTCCTTCCTCTGTGGCGATGCTCATGGTGTACTCCTGTAAACGCGTGTCCACGATGGTGGCAACCTGCCAAAATGGGATTTTGAGATGCAGTCCTTCTGGAAGTTCTTCTTTGAGAACTCCTCTTGTTCGATCATAAATAACGGCAACGTGACCAATCGGAACACTTACAAGTCCATCAATAATAATAAAAATGACGAGAAGTGTCGCTACTATGCCGACGACTACTTTCACATTCAGCTGAAAGGGAGACATAAAAGGTGGGAAAAATGAGGAAAAAGAAGGACGAGATGAGGGTTTTTCGGAGGATTGAAACTCTGAAATATCAATTCCTTTTTTGGGAAATTTAGTTTTCATTTCAGCAAATATCTTCGAAAAAACTCTGGGAAAAAACATCCATGCAAAAATCAGAATTAAGATGATCCCCTGCGCTCCCAAAAGAATAAGGATCGCAAGAAGAATGAGAAAATATATGAGCCATTTTTTAAGAATCTTTTTTTCCATGACAGGTGTGATTTTGTCATTTTTTTGGAAAAGTGAAAAGGAAATATTTTTGACTTTTTACGTGATCTGTTTTTGGAGTTATGGCAGACTACATACATGAAGTTCCCTGTCCGAAATTTGGATGCTCACAAAGGCGATCACGGAAAAATTCTCATTATCGGCGGAAGTGAAGTATTCCATGGCGCTCCGATTTTGGCTGCACTGGGAGCTGAAAAAAGCGGCGTTGATCTTGTCTCGCTCTTTGTTCCTGAAGCTCAAGCGATGGTCACAAAAATGGCGAGCTTCAATTTTATTGTGCATTCTTTTGGAAAACCACATCTTACTTTATCCAATGTTCAGAGTATTCTCGAGCGAGCAAAAACTGCCGATGTTCTTGTCCTCGGAAATGGACTCGGAAAACATCCAGAAACTCATGCCGCGATTCTGGATATTCTCACCAATGTGAACATTCCCGCCGTGATTGATGCAGATGCGCTTATTCCTGAAATTTTAACAATCAAAAAAAAATCAGAATGGATTTTGACTCCTCACGAAGGAGAATTCCAAAGGCTTTTTGGAAAAAATTCGACACCGAAAATTGTTCAGGAAATGGCGAAAAAATATACCTATACAATTCTCAAAAAAGGGAGAGTTGACATTATTGCCAATAAAAATGGCGAAGTTGTCGAAAATAAAACTGGCGTCCCAGAAATGAGTGTTGGAGGAACAGGAGATGTTCTTGCTGGAATTGTTGCCGGATTTTTTGCTCAGGGGCTTTCTTCTCTTAATTCTTCCGAATTAGGAGCATTCCTTTGGGGAAAATGTGGTGAAGAACTCGCTCAGACACATCTTTCTTTTTCAGCAATAGACATGCTTTCCGTTTTTCCGAAAGTGGCGAAAAAATTTTTTGGAGTTTCATGAAAATAGTACCGAGAATTTTTAAGTCTTATGCACGCGAAATTTCTGCTGAATTTCTCGGAAAGCCATTCGACTTTTCGAAGGAAGACTGGAGCAAGGCTCAGTATCTGAAAAAATATCCGCCAGTATTCTCAGATCAAATTCACAGCGATGCCGTGGAAATTGTTGAAACTTCAGGAGTATATTTGGGAAAAGATGCATTTGTTACTCAGAAAAAAAATATTCCACTTCTCATAAAAACTGCAGATTGTATTGCTGCACTTCTTTTTGATCCACAAACAAAAACGATTGCAGCCGTCCACGCCGGCTGGCGAGGAATTGCAAAGTGTATTCTTCCGAAAGTTATTGCTGTAATGGAAGGCAAATTTTTAGTTGATTCTCGAAATATTTTGATCGCACTTTCTCCGAGCATTGAGCTTCTCGAATTCACAAATCCGCTCGCAGAAACTCCTGCATTTTTTCATCCATTCGTGAATACTGAATATCAAGTTGATCTTTGGAAAATAGCAAAAAATCAACTCTGCAAAAATGGAATACTCGAAAAACATATCGAAATGCCGACATTTTGTACGTATACCGATCCAAAAAAAAGATTTTGGAGTCATCGAAGAGGGGAAGCGGGAAGGAATGGTGCGATTATCACTCTTCTCTCTGCGATTTAAAGATTCCCCAACTCAGAAAGAAGGCCTTCTGCTTTCTTTTCCTCTTCTCGACGATGCGTTATTTCTGCTTGTTTTCTTTTTTCTCTTTCTTCCTTCTTCTTTCGTTCGACTTCTTCAATATCTACTTTCTTTTCTGCTTGTGGCTTTGCTGCATATTTTGCATCAATTGCCGCCAATTTCTTCTTCTCAGTCTCGAGAATATCTCTGAGTTCTTTTACTTGATCTGGATTCATCACCGGAAGTACCTGGAGCCAATAGTTTCGCTCTTCTGTATTCATGGATTCGCTTCCGAGGATGAGCTCTACGAGATCTGGAAATTTCTTTTTTGTTTCTTCTGGGACAACTACACCTGCATTTGCATTGCTCTTCGATGTAGCTCCACTTTGGGATGAGGCGGCAACAATCCGCTGAGGAGTATTTCCCGCAGGATTCTGGACGGATGGAGCAACTTTTTTGCTAGCAGATGGATCTGAACCTTGCTGAGAAGAAGCTCCGCTCCCGACTGATATTTGATCATCTCCCATACCAATTAGAGGAAAAATACTCGTATATCTCTTCTTAGGGTATCACATCTTGCCTGTTTTTTCCAGAGACTTCGCTGTGGGAAAAGATTAGTCGATTATCAAGCCTCTACATCCTTTCTTTTTTCTTCGAATTCTTTTTTATTAATCTCACCTTTGGCGTATCTTTCTTTCAAGATATCAAGCGATGTTTTTTCATGATTCCATCGTGTTCCTCCAGATTGACTCATGAGCCATTTAACAAGCATAGCGATTCCCGCAATGATCAAGATCCACCAGAGAATCATAAAAATCCAACTAAAACCGCCGAAGGGTAAAAATCCGAAATTCATCATAGAGTTCGGATTCGTAAAATAATTATTTGAAGAAGATGGATTTGTAAATCCACCCATCATATATGCCATTGGCATAAAACCGATATCCTGCTCAGGAAAGGCAGCGGACGAATCACAGCCGCTTGATCTCTTTCCCATAACTGCGTGCATCTGTTCTTCGCCCTTTTCACCCATCATTCTTTTCATCATTTCATTCATGACGATATGCCTTCCTGTGTCTCCGATGGATTGCCCCATGAAATATTCACCGATTTTCTCAAAATCTGAGTCATTGAGTTGTGCACAAGGAACTGTTTTATTGCTCAATTCATCCAAAAGAGATTTCCCCTCCTGTTCTTCTTGTTGCTGACTTTGTATACTGGCATTATCGGAAGATGAGTTCCAAAGGCTCATCATCCCTTGCGCGAATGAGAAAGTGGGAAAAGAAAAACTTAAGGCAAAAATTAATAGTGTGAACGAGAATATTTTTTTCATAGCGTGTGTAATTAAAAAGTTAAAACTTTGTCACATCCTTTTATTAATGCGTATAAATCTTTCATAGTACTCATCGGGCACGTGCTCGTAGCCTCCTTTTCACGTAATTTGAGACAAGTGCCACAAGCCATGATTTGCGCTTTATCCGACTTTAAAAACTCTTCAGATTGCTCTTTAATATTGAATTTTTCTGAACTTGCAGTTTCATATTCCACTCCTTGTCCAACAAGAAAAACCTTAACTTCATCACCTTGTTTAAGAGCAAAATTTGCCAATCGAAAAGCATTCCAATTGCTTTCTGGTTCACTTGCCGAGAGAATGATTGCGAGCTTCATATTGGAGTTGTTAAGGAATCGTTAAATTTTGTACAGTTTTTTGCGATTTGAGTATATCATGATGCCTTCTTGATTTCTTAATTAGTTTTTTCACCATATACGTCTGCTCTTCTTCATACCCAAATTTTCTGTAGTAATCTTTTGCTCCTACGCCAGAAATAACAGCAACTTTTGGAATGTGATATTCCTCATCAATAATCTTTTCCGCTTCAAAGAGGAGTTTTTTTCCCCATCCTCCATGTTGCGAATTTCCTGTTCGTTTTCCTACCGGAACAAGTTCTCCATACGTGTGCAATTCCCGAATAAGTGCACAATTTTTGAGGACTCGAAAAAGCGGTTTCCCAGGATTTTTTGAGAAAAACCACGAAGGAATTCTGAGCCGTAAAAGTGCGATGATTTTTCCATTTGGAGTTTCGTGCGAAAGAAAAATTTCATGGCCATCATTTGCTTCATATTCCATTCTTTTCAGAATTATTTCTTCGGGATTAAATTTCTCATCGCGAATTTCACGACACCGAATACATTTGCACGGTGTTCCTCTTTTTTTCGAAAGGAAAGAGAGGTGCTGACGGAGATTTGTGATTTTTGAGCCAGCAAGAATTGCTGTACTGGGAATATCACGAATGAGTCTCGTGATACGAACCCATGGCGGTGTCATCGCTTTGATGTCGAGAAGAAGGGGAATAAGGTCCTCATGTGTCGCTGGAGTGAATTTGCCCTGAGCGTACCATTCTGCAAGCTCAGAAAATGGAACAACTGAACACGGATAAATTTTGAGATAATCCGGTTTAAAATTTGGATCAGAGTACATCGTTTGAAAACTCTGAAGATCTTTTTGTGGAGTGCTTCCCGGAAGTCCTGGCATCATGTGATAGCAAATTTTATATCCTGCATCACGTAAAATTTTTGTTGCTCTGATAACTTCCGCATTGCCATGACCTCTTTTCGTGTACAGAGAAACGGCATCATCAAGCGTTTGTACTCCGATTTCCACCCGAGTGCATCCCATGAATCGAAATCTTTTTGCTTCTTTTAACGTGATATGATCTGGTCTTGTTTCGAGAACAATGCCAATCGCCCGATGCTGTGCTTTTTCATTCTCCTGCAGAACTTTTTCTATTCTTTTATGAGGAGATTTGTCTTCATTCAAGGCTTGAACACATCTTTTTACAAACCATGTTTGATATTTTTTTGGAAGAAAGGAAAATGTTCCTCCAATAACAATAAGTTCGCATTTTTCTGGAAAATGCCCAGTTTCTTTGAGCGCTCGAATTCTGTTTTGAACTTGCTTCCACGGATCAAATGAATTGAGGAGCGCTTTCATCGCTGCCGGCTCAGAGGAGAGATAGCTCTTTGGCATAACGAGCGCTCCGGGTCTTCGGTATTTCTTGGCAATTTTTTGAGGACCATATTTCTTTTCCGAATCGATTTCAAAGAGTGTTTTCCCTTCTGGAGAAGCTTTCTCTGTAGGACAATACACACATCTTCCCGGGCAAGGGTAAGGTTTCGTGAGAACTGAAATGGGAGAAATCCCCGAAAGTGTTCGAATTGACCTTTTTCTCAGTTTCTTCTGAAGCCAAGGAGTTTCTGGAATTTTTTTACTGCCCACAAGCTTTCTGTACGACTTTAAGAGATCAACGTTTGAGGGCGATGAAATGTTCTTTCCTTTCGTCCACGTATTTTTTATGTCTTCCAATTTTTTTGGGTGCACTTCCCCACACTGAAACATTTCAATAATGATCGATTCCGCAATAATTTCTCTTTCATTTCCGAAGATTTTTATAGCTGGTTTCACGTGTGTTTCAAAATAAAATATCTTCTAGGAAAAGAATACCTCTTCGCTCTAACTCGCCTCTAAGATAATTTTCTTCTCTTCTTCCTCAAGGATTTCTCCCATTTTTTTCGTAACAACATCACGGAGCTCTGGACCGAGTACTTTTCGAATTTCCTGAAGGAAAGGAAGACTTCTTGCGGTGTTTTCTACTTCTGACAAAAGTGACGCTGTCTGATTTTTTCTTCCCTGAAGAGTTTTATAAATTTTTACCTTTTCCTGAAAATCATAAATTGGATTTGTGTCAGGCGGCTGAGAAGTTTCTTCCCAAAGAAGATTTTTGATGTCTTCTTTTCCTTCGATGAGCATGAGAATTTCAGCGATAACTTTGTCCTCAGCAGCTTCGATGTTACTTTCCGCAAAGAGTTTAAAAAACAGAAAATTAAGAAGTTTTATTTCCTGTATTTTAAGCCGAAGGAGAGAAGCTTTCTCCTCGGGGTCATTTGTAATAGGAGGTGGCAGAAAGGATTTCTGAAATTCGTACGTTTCGAATTGTTTTCGAGAAATGAGCTTATCGGATTCCAGAATAATGGTCTGCAGATTCCAGAGCTCTTCTACTGCGTTTCTGTGAAAATAGAATGGGTTTTGGTGAAAAACTTCTGCTTCTGTATCGTATAATTTTTTCCGAATCTTCCAGAGCGGAGAATCCGCAGGGAGAAACATAAGATCTGTTTGAAATCGATTAAACACTTGAGCAGCAAGAGGACGAAGCTCTTGATGTTCAAGAAGAATTGCTTGCAAAGCGAACGTCGCTTCTTCAAGCGTGGCAAGTGCTTTTTTTTCATCACCCTGCAAGAAGAGAAGAAGTACTTCTTCAATTCTTTTTTCAATCACATAAAAATCGTCAGCTGGGGCTCCTTGAAAAAGATTTGGTTCTCCCCATATTTTTATCGGATATAAAAAGGATCCGGGGAGGACTCCTGAGTGATTTCTATATTCGTACTCGAGTGTTTGAAGGCGATTTTTGAGGAAGATTTCGTCATCTGATATGTTTTTCCGAACCCATTCTTCATTTTTGTCTTCAGTCAAAAGATCCTCTTCTTGTCTCCCTTCCAGCGGGGAATACCGAATTTTTGATCCCGCAACAAAAATAGTATTCTGCTTATTTTCTTGATCTGAAATTTTAGCACTGCGTTCCCAAATACGAATTTGTGTTTCTCGTGCTTCTCGACTCACATCAAGTGTTCCAGGAAGTGGAGAAATGAGAATGTCTCCTGATTTCAATACAAATTTCATATCTGGAGTCGGTGTGGCAAACGAACGAAGCCAAACTTTCCCCTCCTCTAGAACGACTTCTATTTCTCCAGAATGGGAAGGGCCTGGATATTGCGTATTTTTTTGGAGAGTCACAGAGGAATGTGGTCCAATTCTGAAAAGGGTTTCATCAAAAAAAACTATTTGTGCTGTTCCTTCTCCCGTTTGAATTGTTTGTCCTTGAGAAAGATGTTCCCCTCCTTTCCCTTGGCTCTCCTCAGTTCCCTGAACAATATGAACTTCGCCAGCAGCTTCCATAAGTAATGAAAATTGTTGAGGAAGGATGTCGCTTCCAAAAAGATATGGAGGAACAATAAGAAATCCTCCCACAATAAAGATCACTGCTACGATGGATTTCCAGAACCATGATTTCCTGACAACATGTCTCAGAAAATCGGAAAGATCAAATGGCAAGGAGTCTGCCGAATGTTCTAGATTCTGCCAAATGCGATTTTTTACGACCGCAAAGTCAGATGATATTTCCAAATCTTTTACAAACTGCAAAAACCACTTCTCATTTTTCTCCGCCATTTGGGAAAAGAGAAACGCTTTGAGTGATTCCTCAAAATCCTCAGAGGGAGCGATCTTTCTCCCTTCATAGAGCCGCCTTTCAAGTGATACAAACTGAAATGATTCCATTTTTAGGGAAATTGTATGTGAGGATTTCGATATTAGATGATGTTTTCATCTTCTTCAGAATTGTCTTCTTTAGGCTTAACTCCTTCGAGAATTTCTCGAAGTTTTTTGAGTCCCCGAGACTGTAAAATTCGTACTGCTCCTTCCGTTTTTTCAAGAATTCCTCCGACTTCTGCAGGACTAAGAGAACAAAAATATTTGAGAATAATAGCTTCTGCTTGAGAATCTGGTAATTCAAGGAGCGCTCTTTGCAACTGAAAATCTTGGGCCTGTGCTGGGGAAGATGCTTCAGCGGTCTCTCCTAAAGAACTTTTTTGAATATTTTTGTCTGGAGAAGCGTGTCCCAAGACGATTTTATAACAGAGCTGAAAAGCCCATATTTGAAAATTCCCTTTGCCGTTTTGACGAAATTTTCTGAGATCTTTCCAAAGTCTTAAAAAAAACTCTTCTGTAATTTGTTCTGAAATACGCGGATCTCCGACATGAAAAAGAATATAGCGATATATTGGCTCTAAAAGAACATCAAAAATTTCTCCAAATGCTTCTTGATCGCCATCTTTCGCTTTTTGGAGAAGTTCTGCCGTAAAACGAGTTGAGTAATCCATTATGTTAGAGAAATCTCATAAAAAACCAAGGCTTCCTGGCGTTATGTCTTTTTGTTGCGCCTTGGGGACTCACTTTACCAAATTTCGCAAATATTGAGAAACAAAAAATGTTGGAATTCGTACTTTAGTGGAGAATTGTCTCAAGTGGACTTCTGCGACCTGCATTCCGTGCTGGCACATAAGCAACTGTAATTGCTCCAAAGAAGATTATAGCAAATATTTTTAAAAAGAACATCCAGTTGAAATAAAAAATTGAGGAAGGCGCAATTGAGAATTCAGGAAGAGAAGGGAGAATAATTGAATTTAATACGTTCCCGAGAACGAAAGCAAAAATACATCCGGAGAAAATCCCTCCTCCAAGAATGAGAATCCCTTGTGAAAAAAATATGTTCCGAATATCGGATGGAGATCCGCCGAGTGTTTGAAGAATTCCGATGCTTTTTTGGTGTTCTAAAATGGAAAGAGAGAGTACTGATCCACAAAAAAGAAACGCGAGAGCAAGAATGAGTCCGGCAGTAATAAGAATGATTGTTTCTAGTCCAAAGAGCAGATTTCGTACTGTATCAAGATTGGCTGAAAGATCCCTCGTTAAAAGATGCATCTCCTGAAACTTTTGCTTCAGCAAAGGAACATCTTCCTGGTTCCAGACCTTCACTACTGTAGATTTTGGGAGAAGTTCTTCAGCGGAGATTTTTTCATATTTCATCCACATTTCTCGGGCAATTTTTTCAGGAATTCCAAAAGTAAAGGGCGAAAGAAAAGGAGCAAAACCGACAATTTTTCCTTTTTTTACCTCCGGAGAAACTCCTTCAGGAAAGCTCTGAAAAAAATCCAAATAATTTATTTTTCCGAAAGTGAATTCCATTTCTTGACCGAGAAAATTTTTGAGTGTTTTTTTAGATGCCCCGGGAACAATTTCTCCAATCGTGGAATTGTATATTTCCACGAGGAGTGGAGAAAGCACCACTGGTATAAAATCTTCAGAGCCCGTAAATGTTTGCCATTCCGGAAGATATTCCTGAAGAAGTTCTGAAGGATATCCGCTGAGTGTGGAATCAAATGCAAATCCGACACCAAAAATTATTTCTGCATTTGTCGCTACAGGAAATGGAATTCTTGTTTCTGGATATACTTTTTTCACCTCAGGAAGTTTTTCAATCTGACGAAATATTTCAGGGGATATATACCCTTCTGATCGAGCACGAAAAAATACGAGTGGGTCAAATCCCGATGAGGTTTTTGGTTCCGCCATAACGACAAGAGCTTCAGAACTGAGCTCTTTTTCTATCGGAAGAAGAATGCTCAGTTTTACTCCCTCCGCAAAAGATAAAAACAAAACCAGGAGAAATGTCCCTATAAAAACACCTCCAAACACAAGGATATTCCTCCCCAGACGACGCCTAAGAAGACGATATGCAAAAGAAATTATCTGGAGAGTTTTCATGGGATTTCAACGAAAAGATGTTGCAATTTTATGGTATAATTCCTACACTCTTCGAGCTTTCCTAAAGCATGGCGGCCGTAGTTCAGTGGCTAGAGCGTCGGGTTGTGGTCCCGAATGTCATGGGTTCGAATCCCATCGGCCGCCCCACAAAAATAGTCTCTACTTTTCATCTTCGTGAGGCTTTTTTTAGAGATGTTCATTCTCTCATTATTCTTCATTGGAATATTTGCAGGAGAGGAAGAACAATGGTTGAAAGTAAAGCAATCGTGGAGAGAACAGCCAGTGTCACCACCATTGCTTTTTTTGTTTTTGAATTCATGGGGTAAGGAAAAAAATGAAAAATTAAGGAGCCTCGACTTGAATATCCTGTGAATCCTGAGAAGTCGTATTATTCTCATCCATCACAGAGAGTCTGACGGTATATGTTCCAGCGGCAGAAAAAGTGTGTTCCGGTGCGCGTTCTTCAGAAATGTATCCGTCTCCAAAATCCCACTTCCATTTTTGAATAGTCCCGTCAGAACAGTCTTTAAAGAGAATTGGAAGCGGGGCTTTTCCAGAAAGCCTGCTCGGTTCAAAGCATGCTTTCAGCGCAGGTTCTCGTACAGCAATCACTTTTTTTCCAGAAATTCTATCTCCATTTTCTGAAGTAATTTGAAGCCCTACTGTAAAAGTTCCCACCTTGGTGAATGTATGTGTGGTATGGGCTCCGGTCAGCTGAGGCTGTGTTCCATCTCCAAAATTCCATTCGAACGAGAGAATCTTGCATTTTATCCCACAACTTGAGCCAGAGCCGTCAAATGTGATTGTCAATGGAACAGATCCGGTTTCAGGAGTTGCAATAATATTCGCCTGTACTGGATTTTTCCCAAGAAGAACTTCACGAGTTGCCGTGCTCTGATTTCCATCAGCATCACGGAGAGTAAGAGTTACCGTATATTCTCCAGCTGTTTCGAAGGTATACGTGAATTTTTCCCCATACTCATCGGGAATTCCATCTGTATTTACATCCCAATCCCAACTGACAATATCTCCATCAGGATCTTTTGATTGACTCGCATCAAAAGTAACGGTGAGCGGGCTTTCTTTTTCGATAATTTTCCCTGATGCATCTCCCGCTGGCACACTCGTGAGTACTATCTCGGGGGCTTTTGAAGTTCCTTTTACGACAATTTCCACAGTGTCCGTAGCTTCCATCTTGATATCATTTGTAATACGCAATTCTACGCGATATGTTCCTGGTGCTACATACGTGTGTGTTACGACATCGCCTTTTCGCAAAGTATCTTTTTCTCCCAAATTCCAAAAATATCCCGTAATTTTGCCTTCAGAGGAAAAGGAATCTTTTCCTGAAAACTCTACCTTAAGTGGCGCAAATCCCTCTACTAAAGACGCTTCAATAATAGCTTTGATCTGCTCAGAAGTAGCACCTGTGGTTGTAATTCTGCGTTCGTACGTTTCTACGCGTCCATCCTGAAGACGAATGCGAAGTCTCACTGGAAATACTCCGACTTTTTGATATGTATGTTTCATCTGGGCATTCGTCGTCGTTTCATCTACCACAGAGTCTCCATCAAAGTCCCATTCAAATATCTGTACGGAAAGTCCCTCGGTAATATCTTTGGCATCAAATGAAACCTCTAAAGGAACTTCCCCTGCGTCAGGAGTTGCAACAAAAAGAACGTCGTCGACTTCAAACTGCCTCTGAAATTCTTGTGGATTTTCCCCCTCTATTTCCACCATGAGAGACACCACGTGCACTCCTTTTGTTGCAAACCATAAATTTACCGTGGGATCACGACCGGTATTTACTTCGTACGTTCCATCACTTTCTTTATCCCACAAAAATCTTTGAACTTTTTTCTTTTGACGGGCAAACTCTCCTGCTATGCTTTTTGCAGAAAATGCAATGGTGAGCGGTGCGATGATTTTGTCCCCTGGATTCAAATTCAAAACTTCAATTTGATTTCGTGTCCCTACTGCTCCTGCCTCTAAAGTATTAATGTAGGCAAACATTCCGAGCCATGCCAGGACAACAACAAAAATAAGTCCTCCGGAAACTGTTCCAAAAACGAGTGAGTTTCTGCGCTTTTCCCGTTCTTCCTTTTTTGCAGAAATTCCGCGAAATATTCCAATAGAAAAGAGGAGGAGAAGGAGAAGTGTAAGTCCGCCAAATATCCAATTGACAAGCGATTTCAAAAACTCCTTCACTTCTCCACTTTCTATTCCAAAGCTTTGTAAAATTGGATTTTTCCCTCCTCCTACAGAAAGAATGAAAATGAGAAGTGTAACAATAAGAAGAAAGAGTAAAAACAGCGTTGCAAAAAGGGCTGTTCCTGACATTTGTTTTTTCGGAGGAGTCTTTTCCACTTTTTGATTTGCAAGTACTTTGGAGGAGGCTTCTCGTTCTTTCTGAAGAGATTCAAGAAAGATATTTTTTTCTTCTTCGGTGGGCATAGGAAAGAAAATAATCTTGCTCGCATTGTCTCAAAAAATGGAGTGGAGCGCAAAGAGAATGCTCTCAGAAAATGTTATGAGAAAATCTTGTTCTTTTCTGAGCGAGTTCATTTCTCTCGTCAAAATTTCAAAAACACAGTATCTTTATTCAGCAGGTTTCTTCTGAACTTATGGATGAGAGAATTTTTTATGTAGACCAGGACACCGATATTTCCGAATTTATTTCGAAAATTGTTTCTGCGAAAGCAGATACCATTGTTTTTGTTCTGCCGCGAAAGTCTCTTCTTTTTGAGAGTATTGTGAATCTCCAGATTCTTCGGAGTGAGGCGGAAAAAAATGGAAAGTCTCTGGTCGTTATCACCATACTCGCAAAGGCTCGAAAAATGTGCGAAACAGCAGGAATAGAAAGTCATCCTACTTTGGAACACTGGGAGAAAAAACTTCCAGAAGACACTATTTCTGCCAAAAAAAATCCTGTGAATGTAAACTTTGAGCGTTCTTTTGTTCGGAAAAGATCAATTGGCATCACAGAAGAGGGGTCTTTGCATCATCCACCAGTATCTGAAAGGGCAAACTGGAAGGACGTCTTTTCAAAGCCATCATGGGAAGCCCTCCTTGGCCTTTTCATTTTCTCCGTCGGACTTCTTGCCTTTCTTTCGTTTTTGGCGTTCCCCGGTGCAACCATAGATATTAAACCTGAAAAAAAAGGCGTAGAAACTATTGTAAATGTGATGCTCTTCAATCTCGAAAATGAAAAAAACCGTGATGTTCTTTATCAAAAAGAAGGTATTGCTGGGTTTCCTATTGAGTCGGTTTTTGAGAAAAGTATTAAGTTCCCTACTATCACAAAAGATTTTCGTGGATCTCATTCCTCTGGTGAAATTACGGTATATAATTTTTCCCCCGAAGAAAAAAGGCTCCGCCCACAGACACGATTTCAAACTCCGGAAGGACTTGTTTTCCGAATATCAGATTGGCTAGAAATTCCGGCCGAGAAGAAAGATGCGTCTCAAAATATCGTTCCTGGAATGCGCACGGTTTCTGTAACAGCTGATGCAGAAGATGTTTCTGGGAAAATTGTAGGAGAAGAAGGAAACATTGGTCCTTCCAAATTTTTTCTTCCCGGTCTTTCTGAGGCATTTCGGGAAAAAATATGGGCAGAATCGACTTCCCCATTTTCAGGAGGGCGAACGGATTGGTCGCCAAAAATAACATCTTCTGACATAGGGGCAGCAAAAAATAAAATTACCACTGATCTTTTGGGAAGTGCTGAAGAAAATCTTCAGAAATTTATCTCAGAAAAAAATTCTCAAGAAACGTTGGATTTGAGTCTTCTCCTTGGAAAATCATTTTTAGAAACAAAAATTATGGACATCGTCGTTGAGAATGATATTCTCGGAAAGAATCAGGAAAGTTTTTCTGTATCGGCTAAAATACGAGTCCGTACCTGGGCATATTCTGAGAATGCCCTCTATTCACTCCTTTGGGATTCCCTCTCTGCCAAAACTGACCCAAAAATGAGGCTTGTTGGAATTGATGAAGAAAGTATCTCTCCTGAACTTTTAGAGCGAGATGAAAAAAACGGTTCTCTCAAGCTTGCTATTTCCGTGAGAGGAGCTGAAGAATACGTTATTGATCCGAGAAGTGAGCAGGGAATTCTTTTTGTGAATTCCATAAAATCTGAGATTGAGGGAATGGAAAAAAATGCTGCAGAAGCACTTATTTCGAATAAGGAGGAGGTTTCTGAAGTCTCTATTTCTCTTTGGCCATTCTGGAGCTCAACAATTCCGAAACTGCCGGAAAATATTTCCATTCGCCTTTCTTCTGGAACGAGTTCAAAATAGCCTCATTAAAATTTATATAAAAATTCTGTGATCTTTTTGGCAAAATATCCAGGAGTGATTATTTTCTCCGCGAAATTCTTGGTATAATTGACCGAAAAAAAATTTAAAGACATTTTTCAAAAATTCAGGTATCCTCCTTATTGAAGTTTTTATTCCTTTTTCCTTTCTTTTCATGAAAAAATTTTTCTTGCTATTTGTCCCTTTCCTTCTCGCAGGATGTGCTCTTACTCCTGAAGACAAAATTTCTAAAATTGTTGATCAAAAATTGGCGGAGTATGTGGAAAGCGCTGATTTTGATGCCGCTATTGAAAGTTCAGTTGAGCGTTTGTCTTCAAAGAACCAGCTCGATCAGCAAAAAGCTGCTCTTAGAGAACAGAAACAAGCGGCAGAAAAGGCAAAAAATGTGCGAGCTCTTTCTGATGAGGATCATCTCTATGGGAATAAAAGTGCTGAAATTGTTCTCTTTGAATATTCTGATTTCGAGTGTCCTTTTTGTGCAAAATTCCACCCAACAGCAAAAGAGGTAGTGGATAATTCTAGCGGAAAAGTAGCATGGGTATATCGACATTTCCCGCTCAGTTTCCATCCGGGATCTCAGAAAAAGGCCGAGGCGAGTGAGTGTGTTGCAAAACTCGGCGGAAATTCCGCATTTTGGAAATTCGCAGATGGTCTCTTCGGGGCAGAAAGTTTGTACCCAGTGTCTGACTTGTCTCAGCTTGCAGCAAAAACTGGTGTGAATGCGACAAGTTTTCAGAGCTGCCTTGATTCTGGGGAGATGACGGAAAAAGTGAAAACGTCACTTTCTGAAGGAACTTCTGTTGGCGTTTCAGGAACTCCCGGAAATATTCTCCTGAATACAAAAACTTCTGAAGTTCGCGTTCTTGGAGGAGCGGTTCCAAAAGAAGTAGTTGAAACTGCTATTTCTGAACTCAAGAAATAATTCTCTATTCCGTTTCCCTTTCATCCTCATCTTGAATGAGAAAAGCACGCCGTAGGAATTCTTTAACGCGCAGGCGTTCATCAGTTTTCTCGCATTTTTCAAAGGTGCAAGTGGACATCCCTCGTCCTATTTCTCAAGAAATTGCTGGCGTAATTTTTGGTGTTTTTTCTCTCCTTTTTTTCCTCACCCTTTCCAAAAACCTCGGACTTATTGGAGAGCAGATTGGAACAGGTCTCATTCAACTTTTTGGTGTTGGATCATGGATGTTGCCACCTCTTTTTGCTATCCTTTCTGTTTCTGCCTTTCTTGGGAAAAAAACGAGTTTTAATTTTACGACGCTCCTCGGGAGTTTCTTCCTCCTTTTTGGAGCATCTGGATTTCTCCATACCATTCAAATACCAACTGAGAGTATGGGAAAACCATTTGTAGGAAATCCTCTTGAGGCGGCTGGATTTTTTGGAGTAGCTTCAAGTCTTATTTTCCGAATGTTTCTTGGAGATATGGGCGCATCCATTGTTCTCTTTGGAATCTTTCTTGTTGGAGCTCTTCTCGCCTTTCAAATTTCACTTCGCAGTCTTGGCGTGTTTTTTGTAAAATGCGTCACCTTCTTCTTCCCAAAAACTTCTGAAGAAAAAAAGAGGAAGCCTGCAGAGCAACTGACAATACTCAAGCCAAGTTTCATTGAGCAGGAAGTGCAAAAAGTAATGAAGGAAGAGTTCAAAAAAGAGGAAGAGCAGTTCGAAGTAATTCGACCAAATTTTGAAAAACCCGTTCTTCAAGAAAAACAAAGAAAATCTTTAAAAACTGACCAGACTCGAATTCCTTCCGGAGATTTTTCGCAGTGGGAAGCTCCGACTCTTGACCTTTTAAACCCTGCTGTATCAAAAATTCTTACCAAAGACAGCGATCTCAAAAAAATGGCGGAGGAAATTCAGCGCAAACTCGCTCATTTTGGCTTAGAGGTGGACATGAAAACTGCTCACGTTGGACCGACGGTTACGCAATTTACGCTTATTCCTGAAGAATCTATCAAACTTTCGAAAATTACGGGGTTAAAAAACGAACTTGCCCTTGCTCTTTCTGCTGAGAGCGTGCGTATTGAAGCTCCTATTCCTGGAAAAAATCTTGTGGGAATCGAAATCCCGAATTTGAAACGAACAGTTGTCCATCTCCGAGAAATCATGGAATCTCCTGAATATCATGAGCCGAGGAGTTCTCTCAAGCTTCCCATAGGGCGTGATGTCTCTGGTGATCCGATTATTGAGGATCTCGCCGAAATGCCGCACATTCTTATTGCCGGTGCAACTGGATCAGGAAAGTCAGTTGCCACAAATACTTTTCTTATTTCTCTGCTCTTTCAAAATTCTCCTGCAGACATGCGTCTTATTTTGATTGATCCGAAGAGAGTTGAACTTATGCCATATAACGGAATTCCTCATCTTTTAACTCCGGTAATTACTGATGCAGAAAAAGCACTTGCGGCACTCAGGTGGTGTGTCAGTGAAATGATGCGAAGATACACAGAAATGGGAGAGAAAAAATATCGAAATATTACGGAATACAATGAAAAAGAACCGGAAAAAATGGCGAAAATTGTGATTATGATAGATGAACTTGCAGACCTTATGATGCGCCAATTCCGAAAGGATACTGAGGCGGTTGTATGTCGTCTCGCGCAAATGGCGCGCGCTGTGGGAATTCATTTGATTATTTCCACACAGAGACCATCGGTAGATGTGATCACCGGGCTTATCAAGGCAAATATTCCCTCACGCATTTCTTTTGCCGTAACAGCGCAAGTTGATTCCCGCACCGTTCTCGATACCATCGGCGCAGAAGATCTTCTCGGAAAAGGTGATATGCTCTTTACGAATCCAAAACTTTCAAAGCCGCAACGCATTCAGGGAATTTATATTTCTGGCGCGGAAATAGAGCGAGTGATCAATCGTATTAAACTCTCAATGGGAGATTTTGAGCATATCGATCTTATTGATGAAGCTTCGGAAGTCGGAACTGTATCTTTTTCAGGAGGAAGTTTTGGCGGAGGAATTGGGGATGAAGATGATCTTGAAGAGGAAGCTCTTTCTTTGATTCGGGGGACAGGGAAAGCATCCGCATCTCTTCTTCAGCGAAGGCTTTCTGTTGGATATGCTCGTGCAGCGCGCATTCTTGATATTTTGGAAAAGAAAGGACACATCGGACCTTCTCGTGGGGCAAAGCCAAGAGAGGTGTTTATGTAAAATGTTGTCGAGGTTCGACAACAGAATAGAGAAATCTCGTGTGCCAAAAAAAGCCCCGAAGATTTCGGAGCTTTTTGATATTACTTCACTTTGCCAATATTCCTGTAAAATATGTCGAGAAAAGGCTTGATTTTTATTGAACACTAAAGCTCTTTTTGAGAGCCGCAACTTTTCCGGAAACGGTTGTAAGAACTACTTCATAATTCCCTGTTGGCCATGGACCTTGTTGTTCTATCGTCCCTTTCATATTAAACACCGTTCCTTCTGGAATTTTAATGTCTGCAGAAGCTATTTCTAGCGGTCCTTGAATGTCCGGATTTCCCCCAACATAGTTCCAAGTTACTTTTACCGACTCATTTGCTTCAGCATAATTGTATATAGCTGTGGCGTATAAGGACGTTTCGACCGGCTGAAACGTCGTAGAATCACTTGAGCAAAGATCTCCGGTTATCTGAGAACAAAGCTTCAGATCGGTGATACTCGGAGCATTGAGGGAGACAGAGCACGCAGCGAAAACAAGCATCGGGAGAACGAGCGCGGTAAGTTTTTTCATTGGAAAAGGAGAAAATAGTAAAAACGTGCCTATCATAGCATCTCTTTATGGATATGTGTAAAGATGATTTTTCCCTATTTTTTTCCACGCCTTGTCCTTTTTCAGAAAATTCGAGAAACTTTCCCGTGAATACTCTTTTTTTGAAATGTGCTTCTTTTCCTCGATATAGAAACCACTGGCCTCAGCCATGAAATTGCCGATATTTTTGAGCTTTCTGCGGCACGATTTGATGGAGAAAAAGTCATAGCGACGTTTGATGAGCTTATTCGTCCTTCGGAAGAAGATTTTGAAATTCCGCCTCAAATTCGGCGTCTTTGTCGAATTACCAAAGATGATCTTATTCTTAAGCCACAATTAAAAGTTATTCGCACGAAATTTTTACAAGAATTTCTCCACGAGGACGATATTATTGTTGGGCATAATATTTCGTTTGATACGGAATTTCTCCGCGCAAAAGGTTTTGAATTTTCAAATAAAGAAATTGATACATATCCACTTTCAACAATTCTTCTCCCTGATGAAGAAAGTTATTCGTTGGAAATCCTTACACAAAAATACGAGCTTCCTCATGAAGGTGCTCATCGTGCCATGAGTGACGTTCTTGCAAATATAGAGCTCTGGAAACTTCTTTCAACGAAATATGTGCTCGGCACTTCAGAGCCGACTCGGGAAAAAGATCGTGCTCTTCTTCAAAAGACTTCTTGGTCTGGAAAAATATTTTTCTTTGAAGCGAGAATGTTTTTTGAAGAAGAAAAGCACCTTCAGATGGCGCGTATTTCGGAAAAAAAATCATGCTTTTTCCCTTTGCAAAAAACGGAGAAGGAAGAAGTTTTTCAGAAGGAAGTTGCTTCTGTTTTTGAAAAAGGGAAAAAATCAATATGGGAAATTTCTCCTCGATTCCCTTCTGATCCTTTTTTTCTGGCGACTGAAAGCGCTGTCTCGTTTTCTTCGAAACATCATGTTCCGGTGGGAATCGTTTTTTCTCCGCGAATGAAACCTCGTATTCGGGATCTTCTCTCATATTTTTCAGAGAAATTCCCGCATATGTCTTTTGTAGAATTTTCACTTCCAGAAATGAAAATGTGCGAATCTCGAGTTCAAAAATTCTTAGAAAAACCAGAATATACTGATCTTGAGGCAATTGTGGGACTTAAGGTTTTGCGAAACTTAGAACGAGGCGAGTCTTCTCTCCCTCTTTTGAAACGTGAAGAATGGAGCGTGAGTCCTGAAATTCGTGATACTATCCATGTTGACTGTTCTGATTCTTGTCCGGGAAAACAATTCTTGCCAGAAAAATTAGTCGGGAAATATGACATCTTTTTCATTCCGCAAAAACTGCTTCGAGAATATCACGGAAAATACATACTCCTCGAAGGAGCGGAGTATCTTGAAGATATTCTCACTCTTTTGTCGGAGATTCGTGTTTCTTCAGAAGAGACTCTTTCTCTTTCCTCACTTTTTTCTGAAGATATTCGCGAAAAAATCAGATTCACATTTGAGCTTTTGGGCGGATTTCTCCGAAAGAGGGCAGGAGAGAATGAGTACGCTGTTGAAATAGATGTTGATGCAGGAATTCGAAAAGAGAAAGATTGGAATGAATTTTTTGAAGTGTTTTCAGAAATTCTTGAAGAAATAGACCAGAGTAATGCGCCTTCTTCTCTCATAAAAGCCATTACTCTGTGGCGTGATTTTTTTGGAGAAAATCATCGTGCAAATGAATTGCAATTTTTTCGTTTACTTCCGGAAAATAGTATAGAGTGCTATAGAAACAGCATTTCTCTGGATTTCGCTTGGGAGGATTTTTCCAAAAAGCATCCTTGCTTTTTGCTCTTTGGAGAACATTTTTCTAAAAATGTTCGTGAAGAGTGGGTTCTTCCGTTTTCTCTTCCAGCCGAGATCGAAAAAAAGATGATCTTTCTTGGAGAAAAACCTTCTCCTTCGCTTGTACGATTCTCTTCATCTGATGGGATTTCCTCTGGAGATAATACTCCAAAAGTTGCCGCCGAATGGCTTCTCCAAATAATTGATGCCCCGGTTCGCAATATTCTCGCCCATTTTCCTTCTCAAAAAATGTTAGAGCAAGTGGAAGAATATCTTCTTCATGCGCTTTCTCAAAACGATATCGCTTGTATTACGCCCAAAAGTGGAAGTAGGGGCAAAATTCAAGCGATTTTACAAAAGCCAGGTCGAAAAATTCTCATGGGAACTTCGCGATTTTTTGATCAGGTTTTTCCTATAGAGGGAATTTCTTTTGATGTATTTTTTTATCAAAAGTTCCAATTCGATCCTCCCGGGATGGCTCTTCTTTCGAAAAGGAAGAATTTATTCTCCCATTCTTTCGAAGAATACATTGTTCCGAGAAGTGTTGCGCGTTTTGAGCGAGAACTTTTTCGTCTCTTTTCCTCACAAAAAGAACCATATGTATTTTTTTGTTTTGATCCTCGAATTCGAGAAAAAAAAGGATATGGGAAGTTTTTTGAGGCGGCTCTTCGAGAAAATCTTGAGATTGAGCCAATTTGTAGGAATGAACTGAAGTCTTTCTTTTCGTGAAGTTTTGTGTTTGCGTTTTCTTTTTAAAAAGTGTATAATTATGTGAAAATTTAAAAATATAAACATATACACATGAAATCCCTCGCACATTTCAAAGTTCGCAAAATTATTATGCTTTTTCTCGCGGCAGCTCTTGCTGTTAGCTTGGGAATAGCGTCTTCTTCAGCAGCGGAGGAAGTGGTCGTGAAAAATCCTGCGATTACTCCATACGATACGGCTCTTTCTGTTTCTTGGGATGCGCTTTCATCCGCGACGGACCCAGTAATTTCGTATGAAGTACACTATGGGATCGCTTCTGTTTCAGAAAAACTTGCAAAAGATTATGATACTACTCTAGACACGAAGACGACAGAAACTACGTATATTTTACGAAATCTCACAAATGGTGTTCGGTATTATATCGCTGTGGGGGCTATTTTGAAGAGTGGCGCAAAAACAACTGCTCTTTCTGAGGAAGTTTTCTCCGCTCCTGCATCAGTATATGCCGATGCTCCAGCAGCGAAAGATGCAAAAACTGTTGAACCAGTACCACAAGAAGATTGCACTGTTGACGATAAGAAGGCTCCTCAAGTAAAAGAAGCAAAGGCTCTTACGAAAGATCTCGTAAAAGTAACTTTTTCTGAATGTATAACTCTTCCTGACCTTTTTCCGGAACTTAATTTTTCCATAAAGGAATCTGCTGATGAGAAGAAAGTGCTTCCTGTTTCTGCTGTGGAATACAAAATAGACTATAAGGGGGAAAAGGATAAAGAAGAAGTGCACAAGAATATCTTATTTGTAACGCTCAAAGAAAAAATGACACGTGATGTCAAATACGCGGTTTCTGTGGGAGCGGCTATTGTTGATCTTCAAAAGAATCCAATCGAAAGCGGCGCAACGGATTCTGCGTATTTTACCGGAACGGATGCTCTGGAAATTCCTGAAGCCGAGAAACCGCTTGTGAGTAAAGTCGGGGAAGAACCAAAAACAGAAGTGAAGACTGAAGAAAAAACAGGTCCCGATTCAAAAACGGAAGTTTCAAAGGATACGACTCCTCCAGAAAATGTAACGGATTTGAAAATTTCTTCTACTCCACGCCTCAAAGATTTCCTTTTGAGTCTCTCCTGGAAGAAAAGCACGTCTTCTGATGTTGACCATCAGACTGTTTATGAGAGCACTGACAAGGGGAAGAATTGGGTTGATGGAGTAAAACTTGAAAAAGACACGGAAAAATATGACACCTCTGGAAAACCAGAAACGGAGCATACTACGAAGGTTTCTGCAACAGATACTTCTGGAAATGAAAATTCCGGAACGATCGAGTCGATACGGTTGCCAGCTCTCCCTCAAACGGGAGCCCCTCTTTCTTTGGCTGCTTTGGCAAGTGCATTATATGTTGTCATCCGTCGTCGACAGAAAAAATAAGATCGATATATTTCGTTTCCTCCCGTCGAAAAGCCCCTTTTGAGTGTTATCTCAGAGGGGTTTTTTTGGATGTCCGCTTTGAAGGAGAAGATTCTTTTGCGAAAGTGTCTCTATATATTTGCAAAAATGTCCAAGAAATTTTTTCTGTTATTTTTCTTTGGGAATCTCCTTTTTGCATTTTTTCTCTTCGGAGAAAGTGACCGAATTTTTGATGAACAATTTCACTTTAAGACCTATGACATTCCTCTTGGTGATGCGATCCTTATGAAAACTCCTCATGGAAAATTTGTGACAATTGATGGTGGCGATGATTCCACTTTCGTTTCAAAGCTTTCTCAAGATCTTCCGTTTTGGAACAGAGAAATTGAGCTCATGGTGGTTACACATCCGGAAAAGGATCATTTTGTTGGGGCACTCGAATCACTAAAAGTATATTCAGTGAAAAACGTTTTTCTCACGGGAGCAAATGGAAAGACTTCGGAGTTTCGAGAATTTCTTTCCCTCCTCTCAGAAAAAGATATTCCAGTATTTTTTTCTGATTCAGAAAAGGATTTTTGGATTGACGGAGTGTTTTTCGACATTTTTTCTCCTGAGAAGCCGCTTATGGGGAAAGAAATCCAAAAAATGAATAATTCTGGAATCGTTCTTCGGGTGACATTTGAGGATCAATCGATTCTTTTGACCGCGGATATTGAAGCAGATGGCGAAAAAGAAATCTTGAAAAAACCAGTTCCGCTTAAAAGTGATATTTTGAAAGTCGCTCATCACGGAAGTAAAACTTCTTCTTCTCCGGAATTTTTAGAAGCGGTACAGCCGAAGATTTCAGTAATCTCTGCCGGAAAAAAGAACCCGTATGGGCATCCGCATGCCGAGATTGTCGATCGAATTAAGAATTTTGGAAGTGGAGTTTTGGTGACGAAAGATGTTGGAGATATAGAGTTTACTTTAGAATAATTTTTTCGTTTTTGCCCAAAAGGCAATCGAGAACGTGGAGAGAGAAACAAATGGCATCCATATAGTATCAAACTGGATTTCACAGCGATTCGGTCTTTCCATAACTTTAGAAATATTGGTAAAATAATAGCGGTCTTAATTATATTGTCAAATCTCTATTTGTGGTTCATAGTTTTATCAGTAATTCTTTCTATGCATATTCAAGTCCTCCTCCTCTGCTCTGGCCAATCAAAGCGCATGTGGCCGCTTTCGGACAAAATTTTTTTTGATTATCTCGGAAAAACTGTTCTTGAGCACCAAATTGAAAAACTGCTTTCTTTTCCAGAGTTTGATGAAATTCATATTGTGGGGAATGAAGAAAATATTGAAAAAATTCAAGCTCTTGTTTTGCCGAAGTTCGCAGGAAAAAAAATAGAGTGGACATTTTCAATCCAAAAAAAACTAGAAGAAGGCATGCTTGGTGGGGTTCTTGATGCTCAGGACAAAATCGATATGAAGAAGCCTTTTCTCCTTATGAGTTCAAATGATTTTGTGGAAAACTTTTTCTTTGCGAACTTACTTCAAAAAGCCGCAAAATCAGATTCCGACATTCTTGTTTGTGGAAAAAATGTGGAAAAGTATTTCCCCGGTGGATATCTTGTTTACAATTCTCAAGGATTTGTTGAAAAAATATTAGAAAAACCTGGAATGGGAAATGAACCTTCGCACATGATAAATCTTGTTTTCCACTTTTTTCGGAATCCAAAAAATATATTTCATTTTTTACAGAAAGAGCGAAAGCTGAATTCAGGACACTATGGATATGAAAATGGACTACAAAAATTGTTCGATTCTGGACAAAAGTGTGAAGTGGTGGAATATGATGGATTTTGGCAGGCATTAAAATATCCATGGGACCATTTACGGCTTATGGAATTCTTTCTTTTAAGGCTTTCTGGTCAAGACATTCATCCTTCTGCACAAATATCTCCGCATGCGAGTATTTTGGGGGATGTTGTTTTGGAGGAAGGGGTAAAAGTATTTGATTTCGCTGTCATAAACGGTCCTGCTTATATTGGAAAAAATTGTATTATTGGAAATCATGTGCTGGTTCGAAATTCACATATCGGCGCAGATTCTCTTATTGGTCATGGTACTGAAGTCGCTCGTTCTTACTTCTTAAGACGTGTTCGAACGCATCAGAATTATGTTGGGGACTCGGTACTTGATGAAAATATTTCATTTGGCGCAGGAACGCGAACAGGGAATCTGCGTCTGGACGAAGGGAATATTTCTGTAAAAATTTTTGAAGAAAAAATTCCCACACATTCTCAAAAAATTGGACTTTTTTGTGGGGAAAATGTTCGAGTTGGAATAAACACGAGTATTATGCCGGGGGTGAAAATTGGAAAAAATTCATTTATTGGTGCGAGTTTATGTCTTGAAGAAGACATTCCTGATCGAAGTTTTAAAAAAGGAGTGTTCCAAAGTGTGGAAAAAGAAAATAGATATTAATTCTTTTCACAATGAACACTTTTTTAGGATTCTTGTTTTCTTTTAGTGGAAGGTGTTTTTATGATTTTATGATTTCTACATTTTTTTCACATTCTCTAAAACTCCGCTGAATTGTGGGTTTTTATAAACAGCTTCTTGCTTTTATTTTTTGAGAGTCTTTTTTGTGTTCATATCTTTGTTTTTTGTTCTTATGAAGTCTTTTGTTTTATGAAATATATTTCTTTTTTTATTTCTTTATAAAAGAAATGGTGTGTAATTATAATTATTCTTTTCTTTTTTAAAAAATATATATTATTTAAAGGCGGGTAGTAAAAAGGGATTTGCATTTTTTGAGAAGAGATCGTACTCTTTCTTTAGTTTCCCTCACTGCTTTCTTTATGAAACTTACTTGTCAGCAAAAAGATTTTTTTGAAGCACTTACACTTGTACAAAAAGCAATCAATCCACAAAACACTCTTCCTATCCTCGGGAATGTGCTCTTAAAAGCAGAAGGGCAAAAACTCTATTTATCAGCGACAAATCTAGAAATTGCAATTACAACATCAATTTCCGCAGACATAAAAAATGAGGGAAAAATAACAATACCCGCTAAAATTTTAGTGAGTTATGTGGGATACTTAAAAGAAGGCGAAATAAAGCTTGTTCTTGAAGACGGAGAAACTATTTTTATCCAAGCTGTTGGATCAAAAACAAAGCTCAAAGGAATTTCTCCAGAAGAATTTCCTGTTATTCCCGTTGTTGAAAAAGAAGAATATTTTTCAGTTTCTTCTGAAGCACTAAAAAAATCTATAGAAGAAGTTGTGTTTTGCTGTGCTGGAACAACAACAAGACCAGTTCTTTCCGGAGTATATTTTTGGGGAAAAGATACCACCCTTCATTTGGTAGCGACTGACTCTTATAGGCTTGGAGAAAAGAAGATTACACTTTCTGGGAAAAATTCAATAAAAGATCTCAAAAACATTATCCCCAGCAGAACAATGCAAGAACTTGTACGCATACTTGGGTCTTCAAAAGAAAAAGAAGTTGAAGTTATTTCTTCAAAGAATCAAATCCTTTTTCAAATTGGGACCACAAAACTCATTTCGCGACTTATTGAGGGGAAATTTCCAGAATATACACAAATAATCCCCTCTTCTTACAAAATAAAAGCAAAAATTTCTCGAGATGAACTTATTTTGGGAATAAAAAGAGTTGGACTTTTTGCACGAGAAAACAACAATAATATTAAAGTTTCTTTTAAAAAAACAGGGAGCGTTGAGCTCACAACAGATGCCACAGAGATTGGAAGTGAAGAATCAGAGATCGCTGCTGAGGTCTCAGGAGAGAACACAGAAGTCGCTCTCAATGGACAATATCTCCTCGACGTTCTTCAGAGTATTGATACAAAAACCGTGTATATCCAAACAGAAGAGAAGCTCTCTCCAGTGGTTATCAAGCCAGAAAAAGAAGAAGACTATGTGCACGTCATTATGCCCCTTAAGATTTAAAACTACTTGCAAAAGAAAGAATTTTGGAGAAAAATACATCCCGCGCGAAAATACTATTCCCAAGGTGATTTTTCCCTCTCTTTTTTGAAGGGAAGGTCGACCTGTTGTTTTATAAGACAATAGTTCTTTTTTCTCAGAATGAGCGAAGAATCTTTTCAAAAGAACCACATCCTCCTATCCTCCTTTTTTTTAGGGGATTTTTTGGGAGAGAGTGGTATAAAAATATTCCAAGAAAACAAAAAACTTACTGTGTCTGGAGTTCCAAACATATCTTCAAAATTGTTTTTATTTGAAAATCTCCTCAAATCACATCCAAAAACAAGAAATATCCTTTTTGTTACGGATGGGAAAAATGATCTTCATGAAACCGCTTCTCTTGCCCCCTACTTTCTTTCTGGGAACGGGAAATATATCGATTTTTCTACGCTCTCATTTTCAGAGGAACGAGGACAGGAAAAATCAGAATGGGTTCTTAAAGCTCTTCAAAAGGATGAAGAGGAGAGAATACATGTTTTTTTCTGTACAAAAGAGGACGCTCTCGAATTTTTTCCAAATCCAAAAACAATGGAAGAGGAAAAAGTCATCCTGAAAGAAGGGCAAAAAATTTCAGCAATGCAAATCTTCAACCGCCTCATAAAGATGGGATATTCTCTCACCAGTGATATTTTTTTACAAAAGGGAGAATATCGAAGAAGTGGAAATGTACTTGATATTTTTCCTCTCGGATTTGACAGGCCAGTAAAAGTGGAAGTGTCATTTGATGAAATTGAAAGTATTTTTGAGTTTTTTCCAGAAAGCAAAAAAATCGGGAAACACTTTGGCGAAGTCGCCTTTTATCCCATCAGTCACTCTTTCGAAAAAACAATATTCTCAGAAGTATTTTCCCCCGAAGACATCCAAATTTTTAATGAACTCGAAGAGCTTTCCGAAAACGCATATACCAAACTTTCGTCTTCCTCACCAAAAATACTCGAATTCTCGTCATTCCCGGAAGACGAAAAAACATCAATTCATTTAAGATTCCTCTCTGTTCTCAAGTATTTCAATCTCTCCGATCTTCTTGCAGATTTTCGAGAGAAGGTAACAAGTGAATGGAAAATCGTCATTATGACGAAAAGGAAGGACGAACTCAAAAATATTCTCCTCGAAGAATTTATTCCATTTCAGGAAAATGGGAACCCAGAAAAAGGAATTCTCCTCATAGATGCAGGGGAACTCGAATCAGTACCGCCATCTTTTCAGAATCAAGAGCATAAAATCTGTCTTTTTACTGATCGAGAAATTTTTCATCTTCATGGAAAAAAGGCGAAAAAAATTCAAACATCATCCATCAACATTGACTTTCTCACGAGTCTAAAAGTAGGAGACCTTGTGGTTCATTTGGATCATGGAATTGGAAGGTTTTTGGGAATTTGTGAGCAGGAAATTTCCGGGATTACTCGGGAATATCTCGAAATTTCATATCTTCAAGACGACAAACTTTATGTTCCAGTAGATCAGGCGGATAAAATTTCAAGATATATTTCCGACACAAATGAAGAACCCAAATTAACAAGGCTCGGAGGTGTAGAATGGAAAAACATTCAGAAAAAAGTTCGAGCAGAAACGGAAAAAATCGCAAAAGAACTTCTGCAAATTTACGCTGCGAGAGCCCAGGTAAAAGGCGATAAATTCAACGCAGATAATGAAAAACAAGGACTTTTCGAGGGAGAATTCCCCTACGAAGAAACCCCAGGACAAATTGCCGCAATTCGTGATATCAAAGCGGATCTTGAGAACGATCTTCCCATGGACCGCCTCCTCTGCGGAGATGTGGGATTTGGGAAAACAGAAGTCGCCATGAGAGCTGCATTTAAAGTGGTGCAATCAGGGAAACAAGTCGCCATGATTGCGCCTATTACCATTTTGGTGCATCAACATTTTGACTCATTTCAACAAAGAATGGAAAAGCACGGCGTAAAAATAGAAGTTCTATCGCGATTTAAAACGAAATCAGAACAAAAACAGATATTGCGAGAGCTAGAAAAAGGGAAAATTGATATTGTTCTTGGAACGCACCGACTCCTCGGTGAAGATGTCCGTTTTTATAATCTGGGACTCGTAATCATCGATGAAGAGCAACGCTTTGGAGTGAAGCAAAAAGAAAAATTTAAGAAACTCAGAAGTGAGGTATCTATTCTGACACTCACAGCGACACCAATTCCTCGAACGCTCAATCTTGCGCTCCATAAACTTCGCGATATCTCCACGATCACCACGCCTCCTCCAGGGCGACTCCCGATTATCACAGAAGTTCGGAAATACTCAGATGCTCTTATTCGAGAAGCTATTTTAAAAGAAACAGCACGAGGTGGTCAGGTATATTTCCTCCATAATCGAGTGGAAACAATCGAGGCAATGGCCTATAAACTCCAAAAACTTATCCCAGAAGCCTCTTTTGTAGTGGCTCATGGACAAATGGTCTCGGCAATGCTGGAAGACAGAATTTTTGACTTCAAGGAAAAAAAATATAATGTCCTCGTTTCTTCCACGATTATTGAAAATGGGATTGACCTTCCAAATGCGAATACGCTCATTGTAAACAATGCCGAACAATTCGGGCTTTCACAACTGTATCAACTTCGAGGAAGAATTGGGCGTTCGAAAATTCAAGCATACGCCTATCTCCTCCATTCTTCACAGAAATTGAGTCTTAGCGCAAAAAAAAGATTAAAAGCCCTCATTGAAGCCTCAGAACTTGGAAGCGGATTCCAGCTTTCTATGAGAGATCTCGAAATACGTGGAGCTGGCGATGTGCTTGGGGTAAATCAACATGGAACCGTAAATGTTGTTGGAGTAAGTCACTTTTTGAGGCTCTTAAATCAAACCATTCGTGAACTGCAGGAAGGAGAAATTTTGGGAGGAAAAGAAATAGAGGAAGCGGAAGACGTACTTATCGAAATTGCAATTGATGCCTACATTCCCGGGACATACGTCGTGGATTCAAAGGAAAAAATATTACTCTATCAAAAATTAGCATCAGTAAAAAATCTTGGAACACTGAGAGAGCTCCAAGAAGAGATTTCTGAAGAATATGGGAGAATTCCAAAAGAGGTCATGAATTTATTTAAAGTTTTGGAGGTAAAAATTCTTGCGAGAGAAGCAAATGTTCGAGCTGTAAAAATGGTTTCGGTTACAAAAAATGACAGAGAAATTCATCTCGTGCTCTCAAAGAAAGTAACAGCAGTTGAAATTATGAATCTTTTGAAATATCAGCAAAAATGGAAAATTTCAGGGGAAACATTGAAAACTCCAGTAAAAGAAATGGGATTTGATTGGATGCGCGGAGTTAAAGAAGCTCTCCAAAAACTCGTACCAAAATCAAAAAAAATCATACATGAAATAGAGTCAGAGGAAGAAGTTTTCAAAGAAATAGGAAAATTCAAGGATTATAAGCACCACCCCTAGAGGAGATCAGAAATGACTTCATTTGGAGTACGATATCGAAGTGATTTTCTTGGTCTGTCGTTGAGTTTTTCTTGTACTGCATAGATTTTTTCTTCTGATACTTTGG